>DASRIK010000704.1:0-4008 GCA_035650035.1 Burkholderiales bacterium
CAGGGCGCTATCCCGTCCGTCGCATGGTTGCTGATGATCGCGAACATGTTCTGGTCGATCGCGTACGACACGCAATATGCGATGGTCGATCGGCGCGACGACATGCGGCTCGGCCTGAAATCGTCAGCAATTCTGCTTGGCCGCTACGATGTTCCGGGCGTCGATATAAGCCACGCCCTTTTTCTCGTCCTGATGATCGCCGTCGGTATATGGCAGCGCATGGGCGTGCCGTACTACCTCGGCGTCGCGATTGCCGCATTCCTCGCCGTATACCAGCACAAGCTCATCAGCACGCGCGATCGCGATGCCTGCTTCAAGGCGTTTCTCAATAACAATTGGGTAGGCTGCGCGATTTTTGTCGGTATCGCGGCCGATTTCCAGCTCGGCGCGATTCGGTGAATTACGCTGATTTGCGCGGCTTCATCGGGCGCCTCGAGGCGCTCGGCGAGCTCAGGCGTATTCCCGTCGAAGTCGATCCACGTCTCGAGATCACGGAGATCTGCGACCGGGTCCTCAAGGCGGCGGGACCGGCGCTTCTGTTCGAGAAACCGAAAGGCTATTCGATCCCGGTGCTCGCCAACCTCTTTGGTACGCCACGCCGCGTGGCGCTCGGCATGGGCCGCGATTCGGTCGAAAGCCTGCGCGAGCTGGGCCAGCTTCTGGCGTATCTCAAGACGCCGGAGCCGCCGAAAGGCCTACGCGACGCCTGGGACAAATTGCCCCTGCTGAAGCAGGTCCTCACGATGGAGCCGCGAACCGTTCGCTCGGCGCCGTGTCAGGAGCTCATGGTGGAAGGCGCCGAAGTCGATCTTCACGCGCTTCCGATACAGACGTGCTGGCCGGGCGACGCGGGACCGCTGATCACCTGGGGACTTACCGTCACGCGCGGCCCCCAGAAGAAACGGCAGAATCTCGGTATTTATCGCCAGCAGGTCATCGCGCGGAACAAGCTCATCATGCGCTGGCTGGCCCATCGCGGAGGTGCGCTGGATTACCGCGACCACCAGCTTGTGCATCCGCGGGAGCCTTTCCCCGTTGCCGTCGCGCTTGGCGCAGATCCGGCGACGACACTCGGCGCCGTGACGCCTGTGCCGGACACCATGAGTGAATATCAGTTTGCGGGACTGCTGCGAGGCTCCAGGACGGAGATCGTGAAATGCACGCTGCACGACCTGTACGTGCCCGCGGCCGCTGAAATCGTGCTGGAAGGATTTCTGCATCCGGGAGAAACGGCGCTCGAAGGTCCTTTCGGCGATCACACCGGTTATTACAACGAGCAGGATCGTTTCCCCGTGTTCACCGTCGAGCGCATGACCATGCGCCGAAATCCCATTTATCACTCGACCTACACAGGCAAGCCACCCGACGAGCCCGCGGTGCTCGGCGTCGCACTGAACGAAGTTTTCGTGCCTCTGCTCGCGCAGCAATTCCCCGAAATCGTAGATTTCTATCTGCCGCCCGAAGGCTGCTCGTATCGCATCGCGTGCGTCAGCATCAGGAAACAGTATCCCGGTCACGCGAAGCGCGTGATGTTCGGCATCTGGTCGTACCTGCGGCAGTTCATGTACACGAAGTTCATCATCGTGACCGACGAGGACGTGAACGTGCGCGATTGGAAAGAAGTGATCTGGGCGCTCACTACGCGCGTGGACCCGCGCCGCGACACGCTGATCGCAGATGCGACGCCCATCGACTACCTGGATTTTGCGAGCCCGCTCGCTGGGCTGGGATCGAAGATGGGAATCGATGCGACCAACAAATGGCCCCAGGAGACGGACCGCAAATGGGGCACGCCGATCACGATGAGCGAGGAAGTGCGACGGCGCGTGGATGCGCTGTGGACTGAGCTGGGGCTTTGAGGAGCCGGGCCGCATGCGTCGGGTACGTGCCCGGCGCGCAGCTTATCGGGCGCGCTGAAGCGCCCGCGGCGCGCGTCCCGCTTCCTCCCTCCCGTGCACCCATTTCAGCAGCGCATCCTGCGCCGCGTGCGCGTTCGCCGCGTTCGGATGGTTAACGATGAATACGACCACCACCCGCCGGCCGCGCGCGTCCAGGACATAGCCGGCGATCGCGCGAACGCCTGTAAGCGTCCCGCCTTTGATATGGGCCTGCCCGGCAACCTGCGCGTTCGGCAGGCGCTTTCTCATCGTGCCGTCCGCCGCGACGATCGGCAGCGATGCGATGAATTCAGGCATCACGGGACTGTGAAACGCATCGAGCAGCATTTCGCCCATGCTGCGGGCACTGATGCGCTCCATGCGCGAAAGCCCGGAGCCGTTCTCCATCACGAGCTCCGGCATCGCGAGCCCTTTTTGTGCGAGCCACTGCCTGATCACCTGTCGCGCCTTTGCCATTGTGCCGGGCGCGCCGCTGCCGGATGCACCGAGCGTGAGAAAAAGCTGCCGTGCCATCACGTTGTTGCTGTACTTGTTGATGTCCCGCACGATCTCCGAGACAGCGGGCGAGCGGGCGCTCGTCAGAGTCCGCGCACCGGCCGGCGCCTGCCCATCGCGAACGGTGCCCGTTACCGTGCCGCCGATCTCTTTCCACAGCTGCGCGAAGAGCGCTGCGACGTAGGCGCGGTGTCCGAGCAGACTGAAGCTGCGTGTGCGCTCGCCGCAGTCTCGCGCATACGTGCCGCTTACGACGAGCCGTGCCGCTTCGCTGCTGCCTTGCGGCTCGAACTTGAGCTTTGCGACCCAGTCGTCGCAGGCACCGTCCACGAGCGACACATGATTGACCACCTGCACGGCTTCGAGCGGCGGCTCGACGATCAGGCGTACGCTGCGCGAGGCCGGTTCGGGCACGAACTGAACGGTAATCGCCTTGAAGTTGACGAGGAGCGCATCGGGGCCGGTGTTGTAAGGACGTATCGGATCGCCGTCGAAACGTGCCGGATCGAAGTCCTCGGCGGAGAAATAGCTCCGATCGAGAAGGACGTCACCGCGAATCTCCCGCACGCCGCGGGCGCGTACGTTACGCAGCAGGAGCCAGAAATTCTCGAGCGTGAGCTTGGGATCTCCATAACCTTTGACGATCAGGTCTCCGGCGAGCACATCGTTCTGTAGCGAGCCCGCGGCATACACTTCGGTGTTCCACGTGAATGCCGGCCCGAGCATCTCGAGAGCGGCGTACGTCGTAACGAGCTTCATCGTCGATGCCGGATTCAGCGCGAGCTCCGACCCGTGCGATATCGCCGGCTTTTCCGCACCGATGTCGTGCACGTAAAGCGCAACGCTCGAAGCCGGAATGCCTCCCGAGGCCAGCGCCTGGGCTACAGGGCCGGGAAGCGCTGCAGCGCCCGCACAAGAGATAAGAGCAAGCCCAACGAGGCCGGCGCAGCAAAGCCGTGCGGCGTACGCACCCTTCATTCGAGCGATTCCACGATCTCGAGCGTGCGCGTGACGAGGAGGTCCTGCTCGTCGTTGGAAATCGTGTAGGGCGGCATGAAATAGACGGTGGACCCGATAGGCCGCAACAGAAGCTCGCGGCGAAGGCCGGCTTCATGGATAGACCGGCCGATTCGCGGATCTTCGCTGGCGACTTCAAACGCCCAGATCATGCCGGTATGGCGAAAGTTGCGTACGTGCCGGTGTTCGGCGAGCGGCGCTGCCCGCGCCGTGAATGCCGCCGCTTTCGCACGGTTGGCATTGATCACATCGTCGGCCTCGAAGATGTCGAGTGTTGCCAGTGCCGCGCGACATGCAAGCGGGTTGCCTGTGTAGGAATGCGAGTGAAGAAAGCCGCGTGAGACCGAGTCGTCATAAAAAGCGCCGTAAATGGCATCGCGGGTGAGCACGACCGAGAGTGCCAGATAGCCGCCGGTCAAACCTTTCGAGAGACATAGAAAATCGGGCGTGATTTCAGCCTGCTCGTGTGCGAAGAAGGTGCCGGTGCGGCCGAATCCGGTCATGATCTCATCGGCGATCAGGTGGACGTCGTAGCGGTCGCAGCTCGCACGGGCGCATCGGAGATATTCAGCGTCGTACATCGCCATGCCGGTCGCGC
>DASRIK010000705.1:0-4702 GCA_035650035.1 Burkholderiales bacterium
TCGGTGCGGCACCAGGCACCCGGAAAGCCGGGCGAGCACACACGCGAAGTGCTGCTGGAGCTGGGCTACAGACCCGAGGAAATCGAGGCCTTCGCGCGCGAAACAGTCATCCGCGGCCCGGATCTGCCGACAGCGTAACCACAGGCGCCGGAAGGGAATCCGGCATGCTACCCTCTGCCTGCCGGAGACGGGCTCACGCTGGAGGAGGGCAATTCGTGTCGAGGAGGATACTGGTTGCGATCGCGCTCATTGCGATGACCGCGCCTGCCTTCGCGCAGAAAGCGGGCGGGATATTGAAGCGGGCGAACGATGAAAACCCGCCGAGCGCATCGATACACGAAGAAGGCTCCAACATCGTGACGACGCCGTTCGTGCCGGTGTTCAACAATCTCATCGACTTCGATCCCTCGAAAAGCCTGAGCCGCCCGGATTCGATCGTGCCGGAGCTCGCGACGGGCTGGTCCTGGAGCGCCGACTACAAGACACTCACGTTCAAGCTGCGGCGTGGGGTGAAATGGCACGACGGGAAGCCGTTTACAGCCGCGGATGTGAAATGTACCTGGGACGCGGTAACCGAAAAGCGCGACGCCGGCTGGCGCAGGAGCCCGCGGAAAGCGTGGTTCTCGAATCTGCAGGAGATCGTCGTCGACGCCGAAGACCAGGTGACCTTCCGCCTGGCGCGCCCGCAGCCGTCGTTTCTCTTGTTCTTCGCAGGCGGCTGGTCGCCCGTGTATCCCTGCCACGTCGACGGGCGGACGATGCGCCAGAAGCCGATCGGCACCGGCCCGTTCATGGTGAGGTCGATCGAGCCGGGCAAGATGATTCGCCTCGTCAAGAACCCGAATTACTTCAAGCCGGGGCGCCCGTATCTCGACGGGATCGACATGCCCGTCATTCCGTCGCCCAGCACGCGTGTGCTCACGTTCATCGCCGGTGAAACGGACATCTACACGCCGAGCGCGACGCTGCTCGCCGAAGTGAAGGCGAAGGTGCCGGACGCGACCTGCGACGTGGGCCTGAGCTACGCGTACACGCAGCTCCTCATCAATCGCGCCGTCGCGCCGTTCAACGATTCGCGCGTTCGTCGAGCCATGGCCCTTGCGATCGACCGGGACGCCGTCGCGCGCATCAAAGGCGCGGGGCTCGATCGATTGGGCGGTGAATTGATGCCGCCCCCCGAAGGCGCGTGGGGACTCGACAAAGCGGATCTCGCGACGATCCCCGGCTACGGCCCCGACCTCGAGAAAAGGCGCGAAGAGGCGCGGAAACTCATGCAGGAGGCGGGTTACGGACCTAACAAGCCGCTCAACATCGTGCTCAGCACGCGGGACGTTGCGCGCTATCGCGACGTCTCGATACTGATCCTGGACGATCTCTCGAAAATCTATGTAAAAGGCGAGATGAAAACGATCGACACGGCGATCTGGTCCAACACGCTCGCGAAACGGAACTACATAGTGGCCGTGCGCTCGCGTGGACAGGCGATGGACGATCCCGACGTCGCCTTTTACGAAAGCTTCTCCTGCAACTCGCGCAACAACGTGGACGGCTACTGCAACAAGGAGATGGAAGCGCTGTTCGAGCAGCAATCGGCGACGATCGACCCGGCCGCGCGCAAGAAGCTCGTGAAGGAGATCGACAGGAAACTGCAGATGGATACGGTGCGGCCGACGATCACGTTCGCCGCTCTGCCATATTGCCGCCGGCCGTACGTGAAAGGGTACGTGCCGAGCATGAACAGTCAGTACAGCAACCTCAGAATGGAAGACGTGTGGCTCGACAAATGATACGCATGAAGAAACTACCCCTCGAAGGTGTCCGCGTCATCGACACCAGTTACGTGTTCGCGGGACCGTACGCCTGCGGCATTCTCTGCGACCTGGGCGCGGAGGTGATCAAGATCGAAGGGCCATCGCGGCCCGACTTCACGCGCGGCGGTGCCTTCTCCGGCATGCTGCCCGACAACGACGGCGGCAAAGACCCGTGGAACCGCACGAGCACGTTCAATCTCGTGAACCGCGGCAAGAAATCGCTCGTGCTGGATCTTTCGAAGAAGGAAGGCCGCGAAGTCTTCGTCGACCTGCTCAAGGTCACCGACGTGCTCATCGAGAATTTCACGCCGCGTGTGATGCGCGGGTGGGGCCTCGACTATCCCAATCTGAAGAAAATCAATCCCGGCATCATCATGGTGTCGAACACGGGCTACGGACACGGCGGACCGTACTCGAGCTATCCCGCCCAGGCAACGACGCAGGAAGCGACGCATGGCCTTGCCGCGGTCACGGGCTATCGGGACGGCGAGCCGTCGAAAGCAGGGCAGTCCTACGTGGACTTTCTCGCCGCGTGGGCGTGCATATCCTCGGCGCTGCTCGGCCTGCGCTATCGCCGCCGCTTCGGGCATGGCCTGTGGTCGGACGTCGGGATGTATCAGCTCGGCTGCTTCAACGTGTCCGAGTACGTGCTCGACTGGACCGCGAATCGCGTGCCGGGAGAAAGAATCGGCAACCGCCATCGGCAGTTCGCGCCGCAAGGCTGCTACCGCTGCGCTGGCGCCGATACGTGGTGCGTTTTGAGCGTACGCGATGACGAAGACTGGGCGGCGCTGTGCGGCGTCATCGGTCGGCCGGAGCTCGCGAAAGACCCGCACTTCGCCACCGAGGAAGCGCGGCGCACGAATCACGACACGATCGACGAAATCATTTCGGCCTGGACGCGCGGTGTCACCAAAATCGAAGCGATGGAGCGATTGCAGGCGGCAGGCGTGCCCGCAGGCGCGGTGCTGGACGGCCGTGACATGCACTTCGATCCGCAACTGAAAGAGCGTGGTTTGATCGAGAAGGTCGACTACGCGCCCGTGCGCGGCATGGGCCCCAGGAGATTGATCGTCGGCCGTCCATGGCGCTTCGGCAAGCTGTCGCCGTACGTGCGCGGGCCTTCGCCGACATTCGGCGAGCACAACCGTGAAGTTCTTCGCGACGTGCTCGGCTACGACGACGCGCGCGTGCAGGCGCTCGAAAGCGCCGGGGTCGTCGCTGACAAGCCCGTGAAAGCGCGCCCGGTCGTGGAGATGCCCATGGATGAGCGCGTGAAGATCGGGCGCCTCGCGTACTGGGACGCCGACTACAAGCAGCGGCTGGGGATCGAATAACGCGCGGTCGCGTCATTCGCATTTGACGGCACAAAAGAAGCGCGCTGTGGAGAACCGCTACCCCCGAGTTATCGACGCGCACGTCCACTGGTATCCGCGCGAGTTCGTCGATCTGATGATCAAAAAAGGCCCGGCCCATGGTGCGGTCATGGGCGAGGACCAGCACGGCAACCCCGTGGTCGTATCGGTGCCGGGCTGCACCCAGAAATCGACGATGCGCCGGAAGATGACAAACCTGGAGGACATCATCGCGGAGATGGACAATCGCAAGTGCGATACGTACGCGCTGTCGATGACCAATCCGCTTATGTACTGGGCGCCGCCGGACTTTGGTCTGGAGCTCGCAGCTGCTCACAACGACGCATGCGTCGAAGCTCACCGCAGGTATCCGGAACGCTTCTACGGCACGATTATCCTGCCGATGCAGGACGTGAGGCTCGCCTGCGAGGAGCTCGAGCGCATGGCGAAGCACCCATGCATGCGCGCCGTGTTCATCGCCGAGCACATCAACGGCAAGAATCTTCATGAGAAGGAGTTCTGGCCGGTATACGAGCGTGCCGAAGCGCTCGGCCTGCCGCTCTTTCTGACCAACCTCTACCCGACGGGCGCCGAGCGCATGAAGGATTTCTTCATGCTCAACATAATCGGCAATCCGCAGGAAGCCGGTTACGCAGCCATGAGCCTGGTGTGCGGAGGCGTGCTCGATGCGTTTCCGAAGCTCGAGGTGTTCCTGCCCCATGCCGGCGGAACTTTCCCGTGGCTGATCGGGCGGCTCGAAGCGGGAATTCGCCTGAGCCCCGAGCTGAAGCACATGAGAGACAAGCCCGCGCGCGAATACTTGCGCCGCTTCCATTACGATCTGATCACGCACGATGCGATGATGATGCGATACCTGATCGATCTCGTGGGCGTCGATCGCATCGTCGCAGGCACGGATTTCCCACAAGGCATGGCGATCATGCAGCCGGTCGACTTCGTCGAGTCGATTCCCGGCCTGACCTACGAGGAGCGCTCGGCGATCCTCTGCGACAACCCGGCGCGGCTGCTCGGGATAAATCACGACGCGTGACCGCCGCGAGCTATTCCGCTCGTCGCATGCTGCACCGAGTGTGGCGCCGGATCGGGTAGGGCTGTTCTCGCGGCTGTATCGGGCGGCTGTCGGGCCAAGAGCGGTCCTCACTCTGGCTTGATGCTGGATTGGCTAAGAAAGATCGCCCATTTCGCGGCGCCGGACTTCACCAGTGCAGCCAGTGCGTCGGGGGAACTGCCGATTGGTTCAAGCCCGAGGACGCGCAGCTTTGTGACAACCTCCTGTAGCGCGAGAGCCTTTGTAACTTCCAGGTGAAGTGTTCGGACAACCGTCGCAGGAGTTTTTGCCGGCGCGACAAAGCCCAGCCATCCAGTGATATCGAAGTCTCGAAAACCGGACTCGGCGAGGGGCGGCACTTCGGGCGCAGCTGACGAGCGGCTTTTGGATGTCACTGCAAGCGCACGCACTTTTCCTTCGCGAACGAGCGGCAAGCCGGTGGCGATCGGACTGAACATCATGCTCGG
>DASRIK010000706.1:0-17798 GCA_035650035.1 Burkholderiales bacterium
CGGCGCGCGAACTTCACGTTCTGATCGGCAACGAGCAGCGTCACGCCTTCCATGCGAATCCGACAGATCGCATCGACGAGGGTGGTCACCATCATCGGGCTCAAACCTTCCGATGGCTCGTCGAGCATGAGCAACGTCGGATTGCCCATCAATGCGCGCCCGATGGCGAGCATCTTCTGTTCGCCGCCGGAAAGACCCGAGCCGCTCTTGTGCCGAAGCTCCGCAAGCACGGGGAAAAGGTGGAGAACACGGTCGAGTGTCCATTGGCCGTCTCGCCGCATCACCCTGTGGACGATCCTGAGGTTTTCCTCGACGGTGAGGTCGACGAAAATGCGGCGGTCATCCGGAACGTAGCCGATACCGAGCCGGGCAATCTCGAAGGGTGCGCGGCGGCTGATTTCGGTTCCCATGAATTCGATGCACCCGCTGCGGGGCGGCGTGAGTCCCATGATGCTGCGTAGCGTCGTGCTCTTGCCGGCGCCGTTTCGCCCGAGCAGGCACGCGACTTCGGCCGGTTGCACGTCGATCGAGATGCCGTGCACCACCGCGCCGAGGCCGTAACCCGCCACGAGATCGCGCGCGCTCAGGATCACGCTGGCGCTCCCTCACCGAGATAGACTTCGCGCACGCCCGCGTGCTCGCGAATCGCGGCGGGCGGGCCTTCGGCCAGCAGCTGCCCGCGATTCAAAACGATGATCCATTCCGCGAGCGCGAAGACGACGTCCATGTCGTGTTCCACGATGACGAAGGTCGTACGGCGTTCGGCCGAAAGCTTGCGGATGAGCTCCAGCACCGCGCCGCGCTCAATTGAGGTTAACCCCGAGAAAGGCTCGTCGAGAAAGCACAGCTCCGGTCCTGTTGCGATTGCGATCCCGAGCTCGAGGAGTCGCTGGTCCCCGTGCGAAAGCACTCCGGCAGGCGTGTCCTGCTCCTGGCCAAGACCGACCTCCTGCAGAATGCGGCGCGCTTCAGCTATGGCCTCGTTCTCGCTGGAAATCCGGTGGACTTTGGCAGTGCGCCCGCGCCGGGAAAGCACCGGCACCAGAATGTTCTCCAGCACGGACAGTCGCGCGAACACATTCATGATCTGAAATGATCGGGACAGTCCTTTGTGGATCCGCTCGTGCACCGGAAGCTTCGTGATCGCTTCGCCTTTGAAGCGCAGCTCGCCGGCATCGGGTACGAGCGCGCCGGTCACGAGGTTGATGAGAGTCGTCTTGCCTGCGCCGTTGGGACCGATGACGGCCGTCAGACGTCCGGCGGGAATGGACAGCGTAAGACCGTCAACGGCCGCGAAATCGCCGAAGCGCTTGGCGACACGGTCGATGGCGAGAAGCTCGTTCACGTGCGCCACGAGATCGCCACGTCCTTCGACTCCGCTGCGCTTCGCTCAGGATGACCTGAAACTTGCTCCTCGCGATGACATTTTCGTGCTCGAAGCGCGGGCTCGTACGCTTCCCGCCACACCGAAAGTGATGGTGACGTGCCGTCGGTATACAGCATCTGGCGTAAAGCAATGCGACAGGCCGTGCGGTGGCGCCGCGCGGTCAAGGGAAGCGACTCCGGCGGCAGGCCGTTCCGCACCGCATTGCAGACGGCGCGTTTCACTGCCACCGCGTCAGCTTCGCCGTACGCTCCAAGCAGCGCCTGGAATGCTTCGTGGGTCGTCGCATCGAACGGACGCGGATGTCCGTGGTCGTCGCGGACGGGATTCTCGGGATAGAACGTCACGCAAGGCACAAGGCCATCCGGCAAAGCAAGATTCGCCGAATGCGTGCGCTGGGTGCGCAGGAGTTTCCGCAGAAGGTGCGTGTGCGGCCCGTCGGGCGTCATACCGTTCGGCGCACCGATGCGCTGGTACACCTCGATGCGTCCGAGCCGCGACATGAAGACGCGATGTGGGCTCCAGCGCGGGATATCGTTGACGAGATCGTGCGCAGGATCGAAAAGCGAAGTACCGACCCCCGCACGCAACTGCGCGATGCGCTCGGGAGCCGACGTGCGCACGCCGAAATCGCAGTAGGGCGAGCCGAGGCCGAGATCGAACAGGATCGAATCGCGGTCCTCCGGCCGAATCGATTCATGATCGCGTCCGAGCTCCGTAATCACCCGCCGACCGTTCATCTCGCTCGAGGCCTGCGGCAGACAGAGCGCGACGCCATGATTCCACGAGTCGACGTTCTGCGTGACCACTTCGTACGCGATTGCGCGCGTAGCAGGTGCGACGTCGAGCCTCAACGCACCCCGTGCAGTGACTACGCACGTGCCGCCGTGCGTGCACGGCTCGTTCTCGTCCCGATGGAATTCTGCGAGTGCGCCGAGCACGCCAACGCTCCAGCTCGTGGACGCGACCCGGAGCTCTCGCATGACGAGCTCGCGAACAGGGAAAAACGTGAGCGTATCCATTCGATAAACGATCAGGCGACTTCAGTCGGCTGCGCACGGCTCTCGACGGTCGGTATATGCCGCCGGCGCCTCAGCTTTCCGTAGATACTCATCACTCCTTCCGGAAAACCCATCACCAGGCCGACGACGATGACGCCGAACACGATCAGCCAGTATTCGGTGAATCGGACGATCACGTCCTTGATCACCAGGAACAGAACGGCGCCGACGATCGGCCCGGCGAATGCATGAACGCCTCCTAGAAGCGTCGCGAGAACCGGTTCGGCCGAGGTGGTCCAGTGGGCGATCGGAGGCGTAACGGTGTTTTCGAGGGGTGGAAGAAGCGCTCCTGCGAGTCCAGCATAGAGTCCCGCGATCGTGAAGGCGACGAGACGGTACTTGCGCACGGGAATGCCGGCGAATGCCGCCCGGCTTTCGCTGTCCCGAATCGCCTGAAGCGTAAGGCCGAGCGGCGAGTGGACGAGCCGATACATCACAGCGATCGCGACGAGCGACAGCACGAGCACGACGTAGTAGTAACGGTCGAGCGCCGAGACGCTGATGGTGAGCAAACCGGGAATCTCGAGCGGCGCGCGCGGTATCCCGACGAGCCCGTCGTCGCCGCCGGTGAAATCACGCCATTTCCACGCGATCGAAAAAATCATCATCCCGAACGCAAGCGTCAGCATCGAGAAGTAGATGCGCGTATGCCGCACGGAAAGCGCGCCAAGCAGCAGCGCGGCCACACCGGCAAGCACCGTGCCGCCGACGATGCCGAGTAGCAGGTTCGGCACGGCGAGCAGGATCTTCGCGCAAGCGTACGCGCCGACAGCGAAGAACCCGGCCTGGCCGAACGAAAGCAGTCCCGTATAACCGAACAGCAAATTGAAACCCAGCCCGAAGACCGCCAGGATGAGGATGTGCATGACGAGATAGATCGGGTAGCGGGCTTCGAGCCATGGCAACAGCAACAGCGCTGCGACCAATACCGCGATAAGCACCAGGACACGAGAAGAAAGTCGGCTGGTCATCGCAAGCTCACCGGCTGAACAGGCCCTGCGGGCGCACGAGCAGCACGACCGCCATGATCACGAAAATGAAGAAAAGCTCGAACACCGGAAAGAACAGCGTGCCGTAGGCGCTCAGCACCCCGACAATGAGCGAGCTCACGAAAGCGCCTTTGAGATTTCCAAGGCCGCCGATGACGGTGATGATGAAAGCCTGGATGATCATTGCCGACCCGATTCCCGGCGCCGCAACACGCACGGGCGTACCGATCGCGCCCCCGAGCGCCGCGAGCATCGCGCCTGCCACGAACACGGCCGAGAACACGCGCGGCACATTGATGCCGATCGCACTCGCCATTTCACGGTCGGCCGCGGTGGCACGTGCGATTCTCCCCCACCACGTCTTTTCGAACACGGCCCAGAGCAGCACGGCGACCAGGAGCCCGACCGCAATCACGAACACGTTATAGACCGGAAACGCCCTGTCGAATACCGGCCATGCGCCGTCGAGAAAGTCGGGCATCGGCGGAATCTTGAAAACGCCGCCCCATATGATCTTCACGGCGTCGTCGAGTATGAGAATGAAGCCGAACGTGAGAAGCAGCTGATACGCCTCGTCGACGTTGTAAAGGCGCTTCAGGAACCCGCGCTCCATCACGAATCCGAGCACACCGGTACCGAGGAGGCTCAGGATGATCGCGAGCGCGAACGGCAGCCCCATCTGGCCATAGAACGTGTAGGCGAGATAGGCGCCCACCATGAAGAGGCTGCCGTGCGCGAAGTTCACGATGCGCAGCACGCCGAAAATGATCGTGAGGCCGGCAGAGATGAGCCAGAGGTACATCGCGAGCGAAAGGCCCACGAGACCCTGAAACGCAACGTTTTCGATCATCCCTCACCCTCGATCCCTCTCCCGGAAGGAGAGGGAGGGAATTCTTCTATTTCGCCACCGACACCGGCGTGAACGGCGGATGCCGGTAGTAATCCTTCGCGGGGAAGATCTTCAGGTCGCCGAGCACCGGAATCGGAAACTTCGGATCCACCATAGGTCGGCCCGCCGGCACGTTGTAAACGAACTGGTGATCCTCCGTCCTGAAGACACGCACGCCGCCGGGGTTCCTGATCTGCATGCCTTTCATTGCACCGATCACTTTGGCCGTGTCGAGGCTGCCGGCTTTTTCCACGGCCGCTTTCATGATGAAAAACGCTGAATACGTCGTTTCCGCCGAGTAATTCGGGAAACGATTCCAGCGCTTTCTGAAGCGCTCGATGAATGCCTTGTTCTCCGGCGTATCGGGCCAGTTGTGTATGTAGCGCGCGGTCGCCCAGAGCTTCCCTCTGAAGCGATCTTTCTGCACTTCGGGCGCGATTCCTTCGAGCACGTCGACCGAGCCGCCCATCGCCTGCCACCACGCTTGCGTCCGATCGAATACGCCCTGGATGAGGGCCTGCCGCAGGAGCTGCACGGCCTCTCCCGCCCATGGCGTCGCGAAGATCGCATCGGGCTTCTGCGCCATCACCGCCGAGATGTGAGGCGCAAAGTCGAGCGTGAGAAACGGCGCCCACGCTTCCGCCACGAACTCGACGTCAGGCCGGAACTTCTTCAATGTTTCCTTGAAGAGATTCCACGATACGTAGCCGTACTCGTAGTCGGCTCCGATCGTCGCCCAGCGTTTGATGTCTTTGCGGTCCTTGAAAATGAGCGCCGCGATGATCGCGTCCTGGTAAACCGGAACGCTCACCCGGACGATTTCCTGGATACCCTTCGACGCAACCAGCTCTTCGGTGAGGCGATGCGTCGCCGCGTGCGTGAAGAACTGGATGCGCTTCAGTTCCGCGAGCACGGGACCGATCGCCATCGCGACGCCGCTCGAATCGGTACCGGCCAGGAAGTGTGCGCCCCAGTCGGTCACGAGCAGCCGCGCATTTCGCACGCCCGTCGCCGCTTTGTTCTCGTCATCCATGAAGCGGATCTCGACTTTGCAGCCGAGCACGCCGCCCGCGGCATTGATCTCCTCCATTGCCATCGTGGAGCCCATTTCGATCTGGCGGCCGTAGTCGGAGTGCGGACCTGAAGCGGCGCCCTGTACGCCCACCTTTATGGCAGGCACGCCGAGCTTGCATTGTGCGTGAGCCCAACCGGCTGAAAGGAGAACGAGCGCAATAAAGGAGAAGACGTGCGACACCGAAGCACTTTTATTCATGGTGCCCCCCTCTGTCGGGTGAATCACGACTGTAGAAAGAATGAGTGGCGGGTGTCAACATTGCGCCGCACGCCAGGTCGAGAAGCACGCGTCGCGACAAAAGGCGATAATCGTGCTCTTTGAAATAGCATCCAGGAGGAGCAACCATGGCCCAAACGGACATTCGAAGTTACAGCGTGCGCGCACGCTCGACGGATACGTTCGGGCGAGTGTTGTGCAATGCGCGCGATCAGCACTTTGTGGTTGACGGGCCGATTCAGAATGGCTGTCCGGGTGAAGCCGTCGGTCCGGCCGAGCTCTTTCTCGCGGGCGTCGGCGCGTGCGGCGTCGAGCTCGTGCACGTAATCGCAAAAGAGCAGCAGGTCCCGTTGCGTGCGGTCGACGTGCAGATCGAAGGATCGATGGATCGCAGCAAACCGGTCCGGTCGGACGTGACCGTTTTCAACTCCGTGCGTCTGCACTTCCGGTTGAGTGGCGTCTCGCAGGCTCAAGGGGCCGAGCTCATCGATCGCTTCAAACGCAGATGACCACTGTACGGCAGCGTCGCAGTTGCGACGCCGGACGTGCAAGTGGATGTCAGCATCGCGCCGTAAGAGCGGGCTAAATAACGACGAGGAGGCAAAGATTCTTTTCCATGCATCGCTGCGCCGGGCGTCTTGGCCTGCGCCACAACGGTTGTGCGTCCCTGTTTTCATTGCTGCCCTGGGACTTTACTGCAGCATCGCCTTCGCCCAAACGTATCCGACGAAACCGCTCAGACTGCTCGTGTCCTCTTCGCCTGGCGGCGGCACCGATACGATCGCGCGAATAACCGCAGACCAGCTGACGGAAAGCCTTCGCCAGCAGGTGATCGTCGAGAACCGGCCCGGTGCGAACGGTCAGATCGCGGTCGCGCTCACCGCAAAATCACCGCCGGACGGCTACACACTGCTCATGTCCGGCGCCGCATCGCTCGTCATCCATCCGCATACGTACGCGAAGCTGCCGTACGACGTGGCGCGCGATCTGGCACCGGTAACGCTGCTCGCCTCGTCCGACTACATACTTGCGGTGCATCCGTCGTTGCCGGTGAAGACGGTCAGGGATCTGGTCGCGCTCGCGAAAGCGAAACCCGGTCAGATCGCGTTCTCGTCGTCGGGACAATCGAGCATTCCACATCTCGCGGGCGAGCTATTCAAGCTGCAAACCGGCGTCGACATGCTGCACGTGCCGTATAAGGGCGGAGGACCGGCTGCGCTCGCGATTCTCAGTGGTGAGGTGTCGCTCATGTTCGGAACAGGCCCGACAGTAGTGCCCTACGCAAAGACCGGCAGGCTGCGGCTGATCGCGACGTGCGGAGAGAGGCGTTCGAAATCGCTTCCACAACTTCCCACGGTGATAGAAACGCTTCCGGGCGTGGTGGTTTACGCGTGGTATGGCATGCAAGTGCCTGCCGGCACACCGAAAGAGATCGTTTCGCGGTTGAACGCGGATCTCGTGAAAGCAGTGGCCACCGAGAAAGTTGCGCGAGCGATCGTCGCATCAGGGCTGGAGCCCGTCACCAACACGCCAGAACAGTTTGCCGCATTCATTCGCGAGGAAACGGTGAGATGGGGCAAAGTCGTGAAGGCCGCGAAAATACCGGTCGAATAACCATGGAAGTCACGCGAACTCTCGCCCGTTTCATCGTCAGCTCACGCTACGAGCACATTCCGCAGCCGATACGCCACGAAGCAGCCCGTGCGCTGCTCAACTGGCTCGGATGTGCGATCGGTGCCTCGCACCACGAAACCATCGACAACATGCTGGCGGCGCTGAAGCCTTTCAGTGGTCCGCCGCAAGCGACGATCGTCGGCCGGAGCGAGCGCATGGATATCCTGCATGCCGCGCTCGTAAACGGGGTCAGCTCTCACGTGCTCGACTTCGACGACACGCATGCCAGGACGATCCATCCCAGCGCACCGGTGCTGCCGGCCCTGCTCGCTTATGCCGAGCACAAGCCCGTCGCTGGCGCCGAGCTCGTGCACGCGTTCGTGCTCGGCGTCGAAGCAGAGGAGCGGATCGGCATTTCCGTGTTCCCCGAGCATTACGAGGTCGGCTGGCATATTACGGGCACCGCGGGCGTGTTCGGCGCCGCTGCGGCCATCGGGAAGCTGCTGAAGCTGAACGAGCAGCAAATGTGCTGGGCGCTCGGAATCGCAGCCACGCAGTCCGCGGGATTGCGCGAAATGTTCGGCAGCATGTGCAAGAGCTTCCATCCCGGTCGCGCGGCACAGAACGGGCTCACGGCTGCGCTCCTGGCATCGAAAGGTTTCACGAGCTCCGAACAGCCGATCGAGGCGAAGCGCGGCTGGGCGAACGTGCTGTCGACGAAATTCGATCCGACGGTCGTTACCGAGGGGCTCGGTGAGCGTTACGAGCTTGCCTACAACATGTACAAGCCGTACGCCTGCGGACTCGTCGTTCACGCCGCGATCGACGGCTGCATACAGCTCTCCACAGAGCACGACCTCAAAGGCGACGAGATCGAAGGCGTCGAGCTCACCGTCAATCCGATCGTGCTCGAGCTCACGGCGAAGCGCGAACCGGGCACGGGCCTCGAAGGCAAGTTCAGCGTTTTCCACGCCGCGGCCGTGGCGATCGTGAAGCGCATGGCGGGCGAGGCGCAATTCAGCGACGAGATGGTGCGTTCGCCGGAGCTCGTCGCGTTGCGCAGGCGCGTGGAGGCGGTCGGCGATGCTTCGATACACAAGCTCGAGGCGCGCATCCGGTTTCGCCTTCGTAACGGCAGCGTCCTGGAAAAGCACGTGAAGCGTGCGCTGGGCTCTTTCGAACGGCCACTCTCGGATCAGGATCTCGAAGCCAAGTTCAGGGGCCTCGTCGACGGCGTGCTTCCCGATTCCCAGGCAGCCAGGCTCATCGAGCTCTGCTGGAAAATCGCCGACCTGGACGACGCGGCCGAAATCCCGCGCAACGCCGCGAAGACGGCAGATCGGCGCTAGCGCTTTTTTATACGCCCGAGCCTGCGTGCATTCGCAGTGGCACGCTTATGGATGGGCGTGAGACCCGCCTCCAGCACTTTAGCAATCGCACGCTGGCGCTGTCGGCGAGTCGGACCCGCGAGGCCTGGCGCTCGCACCAGTGAAGCCATTGCTCCAGTAACGGGCCCGGACGCGGCGAGCCACCAGGGCGTGGCCCACAGTCGCCACCATTGCAGCGCTGCGGTGCGGGCGTACTCCTGCTGGGCCCTGAGCACTTGAGCGTTCATCGCAAACATCGATTCCCAGAACGCCTGCACTTTCTCCGTGCGCATCTGGGAGAACTCGGCGCGATCGGCTGCACCTGGGTTTGCGCCAGCCGCGAGCATGCGTGCCGTGCGAATGGCCGCCACTTGCGGTGCGGCTATGGCAAGCTCGGCCACCTTGGCGATAGCCCCCACTCTCCTGCGTTTCGTCCGACGCATCGACGTTGCTCCTACCGGGTGTTCTGGTGTTGCAGAAAGAAACGCAGCATCTCGCGGCTCGCGTCGGGTCCGCTCGGATCGCTGTACGACCCTTCCACGCTGCCGCCCGACCACGCATGAGCGGCACCGTGCACGAGCCACTGCTCCATGATCGTCTTGCCCGTCGCATCGCGATGTGTGGTGCGCGTATACGCGCGTCCGCCCGCTTCTCCGCGCTCCACGTCGCGCTCGCGCTGCGCGAAAGTATTTCCGTGAGCCTTGGCGGCTGCTTCCGGCGAAGCTTGCTCGACCACGTCGTCGAGATTGCTCGGGTGGACCGTCGTATCGCTGTCGCCGTGAAAAACGATCGTCGGTACACCATTCGCTGAGGCAGCATCACGGGGCCTGCGCCTCACGCGCTTCGATTTCTCTCCACGCATCGCGGCAAACGCAGAAGGCAGGTCACGTGCAGCTGCATACGCAAGACCGGAATGGACGCCCACGGCCGCATACAGCTCGGGATAGGTAGCGCCCATGACAGCTGACATGGCACCTCCGGCCGAAAGTCCCGCGATATAAACGCGTTTCGCATCGAGACCGTAGGCCGCGACGACCTCGCGCGTGATGTCCGCGATGAGCGAAGGCTCGCCCACGTCGCGCTGCTGATGTTGCCCCTGGAACCAGTTCCAGCACTTCGACACGTTGGCTTTGCCCGACTGGGCGGGGTATACCACGATGAAGCCGTGCTCCTCCGCGAGCGAGTTCATCCGCGTCGCAGCGGCGAAATCGTCGGGCCCCTGCTTGCAGCCGTGCAACATGACAAGGAGCGGCGCGGCGACGTTGGCGCGATGGGTAGCCGGTATATACGTCTTGTACTGCCGGGCGCCGGCGCCGTTCGAGTAACTGCACGTAACAAAGCGACCCGGGTCGTGCCTGCGGGGTCTTTCATCTACGACGCGGCAGAAGCCTTCGATCGGATCGCCGACAGCATATCTTCGCTCGGCTGCGGGCTCCGCCCCGCCCCCGCGCAACGCGGATTGAATCGCCGCGGTCGCTTCTCTGATCTTGCCGCCGCGGACAAGCCGGGTCGCCTCAAGCAGGCCTACTGGGATTTTCAGGTTCATCAGGTTTTCAGTTAAAAGAGGTTGGTCCGTGCTTTATGGTGCGATGCAATATATAAGCCTACCAGAATGCGTGGCCGAATGCTGGAATTTGCGACATTTATGTGAAACGTCTGCGAAACCCGACATTTCTCGTATGAACGACGCGAAGCCATCAGTGACTGGGGCACGTTTGTCGGCTACTGCACCGCAACAACATCAGCGAAGCTGTTCCTAACCAGCCATTCGCGTCGCGAATGCAAGCAAACCGGCCGTCAAAGCGAGAAGGGCGAGCGCGCTCAGCGCGAGCGACCAGTGGACGCCGATGAGGCTTCCGACCACGCCCACGGTCACGCCCGAGAAAGTTCTGAGGCCCAGGCTAGACATGCTGTAGAGGCCGATCACCCGGCCGCGAATATCCGGCGGAGCATGCAGCTGGACGAGCGTCTGCGCCATCGCGGCGAAAGCGAGCTGAAGAAAACCCGCGACGAAAAGGAGCGCGACCGCGAGCGGATACACGCGCGCGGTGGCAAAACCCGCGATCGCACAGCACCACAGCATTGCGAGCACGAAGGCCGTTCGCGGGTGCGGCCGCAGCAAACTTCGACTTTCGAGCGCGATGCCAGCGACCAGCGCACCCGCCGCGTCAGCGGCCAGCAGCGTCCCGTAAGCGGCGCCGGCGTCCCCGTGGCCGAGGTGCTGGGCGAATTCCGGCATCTGCGCCTGGTATGCGTTGCCGACGAAGAGCGACGCGCCGCCCGCAAGCAGTGTCATGGACACGATCGTGCGGTTGCCCGCGATCGCGCGCATCGTCGCCCAGATCTCGGCAAATCCGCGCACTGCGCGCGTAGCCCGCCGGCTCTCGCCCCTTACGCTCGGACCGTACGGCGCTTTCCAGAGCCAGACAAGAAGCGGCAGATAGAACACGATATTCACGAAAATGCCGGCCGTCGGTCCAACCGCGAGCATGAGCCCGCTGCCGATCGCCGGCCCGAAGAGCAGCCCGAGCCAGCGGGCGGTCGCGTTCAGACGCACCGCACTCGGCAGGATGTGCGGCTCGACAACGTACTGCACGAACAGCTGACTCGCCGGGCTCCACAGCACGCCCGCGAAACCGTGGATCACGAGCAGGACCATCGCGTGCCACATCTCGAGCGTACCCGTCGCAAAGAAGTAGCCCCATCCGGCCGACGCGATGATGAAGCACACCATCCCGAGCTGGATGATGCGGCGCGGGTCGAAGCGATCGGCGAGCGCACCGGCGTAAACCGAGAAGAAAAGGAAAGGCAGCCAGTGCGATACGACGGCGAAGCCGGCAAGCGACTGGGACTGGAACTTCTGAAACATCACCCAGTAGCTGATGACGTGCTCGATGCTGTCCGCCATCATCGCGAGCGCGGAGGCAAAAAAGTAGGCACGGAATCCCGGGTGGCGCAGGGCCGGGAAAGAAACGTTCGGGCGGGAGACGCTGTTACCGGAGGATTGCGAGTCGTTCACCCGCAGGAACGTATCACGTTTACGCGCATGTCAACTCCATCGCACGCACCGCGGATCCGTTCTGCGCGTATCAGGTCACGTAGCCCAGCGTGCGCGGCAACCACAGGGCGATCTCCGGCACGAATGTGACGAGGAGCAGCGTGCCGGTCATGGCGACCACCATCCAGATCACCCACGGGATCGTCGATTCCATCGTTACACCCGAGAGGCGGCATGTCACCATGAGATTGACGCCGAGCGGCGGATGGAACTGGCCGATCGCGAGATTCATCGTGATGATGATGCCGAACCACACGAGATCCCAGCCGAAGTGAATGGCTATGGGCACGAGCAGCGGAAGGAAGATGAAGTAAATCGAGATCGCGTCGAGGAACATGCCCGCGATGAGAAGAAGGAGCGTGATCCCCAGCAGCACAACGATCTCGGATGTGCCGGTGCCGACGAGCGCTTTTGCAAGGTGATCGAACGTGCCGAGAGTGTTGCTCCCATACGCAAACACGCTGGCGAGCCCGACAACGAGCAGGATCACCGCCGAGATCTCGGCCGCTTCCGCGAGTGACTCGACGATGCTCCGCCAGTTCAGCGAACGATAGATCACGACACCGACGAAGAGCCCGTAGAAGGCCGCGACGACCGCGGCTTCTGTCGGCGTGAACCAGCCGCTGCGCATTCCGCCGAGGATGATCACCGGTGCAGCGAGGCCCCAGAACGCTTCCTTGAGGCTGCGCCAGAACGGCGGGCGGGCCTCGTGGTACTCCGCTTCGAACCCGTGACGCACGGACAGCCACGAGGCGACCGCAATCAGCGTGAACCCGGCAAGGACCCCGGGAATCAGGCCCGCTGCAAAGAGCGCCGGCACGGACGCCTGCGGCACGAGGAGGCTATAGATGATGAGCGCGATGGAAGGCGGGATCAGAATGTCGGTCGAGCCCGCCGCTGCGATCAATGCCGCGCTGAACGGCTTTGGATATCCGGCCCGCAACATCGAAGGCAGCATCACTGCGCCGACCGCGGCGGAGTCGGCCGGTCCCGATCCCGAGATGCCGCCCAGGATCATCGCGACGAGCACAGCAACGGTCGCGAGTCCGCCGCGTCTCTGGCCGACGATGCTCGACGCGAAACGTACGATGGACGCCGCGACGCCGGCACGCTCCAGGATGAAACCGGCGAGCACGAACACAGGAATGGCGAGCAAGGGATACTTCGCGATGCCTGTATAGACGTTCGTCGGGACGGACATGATGCCGAGCCCCGCGAGCAGGATAACCGCCGTGCCTGCAAGCCCGAGCGCGACGGCGAGTGGCACTCCGGCGAGCATGAGAGCAGTGAAGACGCCGAACAGCACCCAGTCCACCGCTCAGCCCCTCGGCTTTTTGCGTATGAGCGTCGCCAGCCGAACGACGATGACCAGGGACAGAATCGGCAGCCATACCGTATAAAACCACTGCGGCACACCGAGCGCCGGCGAGGTGACGTCGAACCGGAAGTCGTCCCATGCCATGCGCGCGCCATACCACCCAAGCAATCCGAACATGACCACGCACGCGGTGAGGCTGAAGAGCTCCAAGCGCTTTCGCGCCTCCGGCCTCGCGCGCTCGACCAGAAAAACGATCGCGATGTGCTTGCTCCGGTAAAACGCGGTCGATGCGCCGACGAGCGTCATGACCACGAGCAGCGATACTGAAATTTCCTCGGTGAAAGCGAACGAGACATTCGTGAAGTAGCGCACCACGACGTTCGCCATCGTGATTACGCATAGAACGGCCATCACGCACGCAAGCAGCGTGCGCTCGGCGGAAACAGAACGGGGGAGCGGCTCCCGCTCCCCCGTTTCAACGTCGAAAGGCTCTTGCATCAACGCTTTGCAATCGAGCTTTCCGCCGCTTTCACGAGATCGCGCCCGATCTGCTGCGCCCACTTGTCGTATACCGTCCGCGTCGCAGCCTGGAACGCTTTGCGCTGATCTTCCGTGAGGCGCGTCACCGTGACCCCCTGCCCTTCGATCTGCTTGAGCACTTCGGTGTCCGGCGCCGCAATGCCTTTGCGCGCGGCGGCGACGTTTTCATAGCCCGCCTGGATCGCGGCCTGGCGCACCGCTTCGCGATCGGCGGGTGTCCACGATTCCCACACTTCCCTGTTCACGACAAAGATGAGCGGATCGGCCGTGTAGCCCCAGAGCGTGAGGAACTTCTGGTTGAGCGTCCACATCTTCGCACCGATGAACACCGACAGCGGATTTTCCTGACCGTCCACCGCGCCGGTCGAAAGCGCCGGCTGCGCATCGGCAAAGCTCATTTGCGTGGGATTCGCGCCGAGCGCACTGAACGTCTCGATGAAAATCGGCGAGCCGACGACGCGGAACTTCTTGCCTTTCATGTCGGCCGGCGTCGCGATGACGCCTTTGGAATTCGAAAGCTCGCGGAAACCGTTCTCGCCCCACGCGAGCGGAACCACGCCTGCTTTCTCGAGTATCCCGAACACCTGCCTGCCGACTTCGCCTTTTGTCAGCGAATCGATTGCCCGGTAGTCCGGCATGAGGAACGGCAGCGAGAACAGGTTGAGCTGCCTCACTTGCGGCGACCAGTTGATCGTCGAGCCGATCGCCAGGTCGATGATGCCCTGACGTATCGCAGAAAACTCGCGCGTCTGATCGCCCCCTACGAGGCTCGTTCCCGGATACATCTTGATGTTGATGCGTCCCTGCGTCTTCTCTTTCACGAGCTCGGCCCAGCGCTCGCCGGCCTTGCCCCACGGATAGCTCGCAGGCAAAACGGTAGAGAGCTTGTATTCGGCGCGGTAAGTCTGCGCATAAGCGGCCGGCATGGCACCGGCGAGCAGCACGCAGCACAGAACGAAACGACGCATGGCATCCCTCCTCTGGAACGGGCGAACGTGGGGATCGTATCATTCGCGAAGATCCCGCACGGAAAGGGTGCTGAGCGACGCCGCGGCGCCCCGCTCGCGTGCACGTCTTGACGCCCTGCCGCAGCCGCAGCCAGTATAGTTGCGCTTTTTCTATAACCAGTCAGGGGGGTGCCATGACAGCAGGGAAGCGCATGTTGGTCGTCGTAGCGATCGTTGCCGCGTTTGGCGGCGGAGCGGTCATCGCCCAGCAATCCACACCGCCCAGGGGAAACCATGACTGGGCACCCAAAGCACAAACCGGCAAACACCACACGCTGCCGGCCACGCTGGAGACGGTGCAGTGGGGCTGGCTCGATCCGAAAGAGTCGCCGAAGCTCACCGTCAATTCGGGCGACACGGTGTCGATCGAGACGATGATGCACGCGCACGACAAGGTTCGCCCCGGCATGAGCATGGATGACGTGGTGGCGTTGCGGAAAGCGAATCCCGGCGGCGGCCCGCACTCCATGACGGGGCCGATCTTCGTGAATGGCGCCGAGCCCGGCGATGTCCTCGAAGTTCGCATCCTGCGCATCGAGCCGAAGCCGTTCGCCGTGAACTTCAATCTGCCGGGGAAGGACTTCCCGACGATTGGCGCCCTCGCGTCCGAAATGCCCGAAGGGTTCATTCGCTTTTTCAATCTCGACCTGCAAAGACGCACTGCGGAATTCAAGCCCGGCATCACGCTCGATCTGCAACCTTTTCCCGGCACTTTCGCGGTCGGCATCGACCCGAACGATCCGTCTCCTCGTAAAGGCGGCGCAAAGGACCCGATGGCGCCGGTGTCCACGCTGCGGCCATGGAAGAACGGCTCGAATCTCGACATCAACGAGTTGCAGGAAGGCTCGACCATCTTCATTCCGGTCTTTTTGAAAGGCGGGCTCATCTGGACCGGCGACTCGCACTGCCGCCAGGGCAACGGCGAAGTGAACCTCACCGCGCTCGAATGCTCGTACAAAGAGATCCGCATTCAGCCGATCGTGCGCAAGGACATCAAGCTCGAATGGCCTTTCATCGAAACGCGCACGCACTGGATCACCATCGGTCTGAACGAGGACCTCAACGTCGCGATGACGAATGCCGTCCGTGAAGCGGTGAACTGGCTTTCGGCGCAGAAGATGGTTCCGATGGATCGCTACGAAGCGTACAGCCTCGTCTCGATGGCTGCCGATTGCCGTGTGTCGCAGGTGGTGGACATCCGGAAAGGCGTGCATTGTATGATTCCGAAGTCGATATTCACCAAGCGGTCGTAATCGCCCCTCACCCATCCCTCTCCCCGACAAAGGGGGGAGGGCGTTTCGCGTGTTGAGCCCCCGCTGTCTTCTTTTCGGTTTGGCGCTGACAATATTGCCGGCCCTGACCTTCGCGCAGGAGCCGCTTCGAATCGTCACGACTTCCGCCGATTTGAAGTCTCTCGCCGAAGCGGTCGGTGGTGCGCGCGTCGAAGTCGAGAGTCTCGCCGCTCCCGAGCAGGATCCGCACGCAGTCGAAGTGAAGCCTGCGCAGCTCGCGCGGGTGCGCGATGCCGGGCTCATCATCCGCGTGGGTCTCGATCACGAGCCGTGGCTTGCGAAGCTCAGGCTACCCGCGAGCGTGCCGGTGCTCGACGCATCGAAAAACGTGCGGCTCACGCAAACGGAAACACCTCGGCTGCGTACACAGCGCCGCGCACACGTTCACGCTTACGGCAACACGCATTACTGGCTCGATCCCGAGAACGCTCTCGCCATTACTGGCGCGATACGAGACGCGCTCGCCAAGCTGAGACCAAAGGACGCGCGCGGCTTCGAAGCGAACACGATTGTTTTCGCCGAAGCGCTCAAAACCAAAATGGCCCATTGGAAATCCGCCCTGGCACCCTTTCACGGCAGCAAACTGGTGGTCGTGCACGACAGCTGGTCGTACTTTGCGGAAGCGTACGGGCTGCAAATCGTCGCGGCCGCGGAACCGCACCCCGGCGTTCCGCCCTCTCCGGGCGAGCTCGCTACCCTCTTTCAGCACATGCGCGAAGCCAGGGTGAAGGTCGTGATCGCCGACCCGCATTCGAACCCGTCACTCGTGCGCCAGATCGCGGAACGCACCGGTGCACGCGCCGTAACGCTCCTGCCTTCCGGCTATGACTATCTACGGCTTTTCGACGAGAACGTCTCGAGGCTCCGCGACGCGCTGACCCGGGCGAGGCCGTGATCGACCTCCTGCTCTGGCCCTTGGTGGCCGGGGTCGTGCTCACCGTCATACACGCATGGTTTGGCCTGCACGTTCTCGCCCGTGGCGTCGTGTTCGTGGACCTCTCGCTGGCACAAGTCGCAGCGCTGGGGCTGACGATTGCGATCCTCGCCGGCCATGGCGTGCAGAGCGAAGCAGGGTACTGGTATGCGCTTGCGTTCGCGTTCGGCGGCGCCGTGCTTTTCGCAGTCGTGCGGCGCCACGAGCGCAGCATCCAGCAGGAAGCCGTGATCGGCATCGTCTATGCGGTTTCTGCATCGCTCGGCGTGATCGCGCTCGACCGTGCGCCGCAGGGCACCGAGCACATCAAGCAGCTTCTCATCGGCTCGATCCTTACAGTGACGCCGCAGGAAGTCGCAACCCTCGCCGCTTTATATGCGCTGATCGGTTTTGTGCATCTCGCTTTTCGGCACGCGCTTGTCGAGACTTCTTTCGAGCCGCAGCAGGCTGCGGCCCGGGGCCGGCGCGTGTTCCTGTGGGACGTGGTGTTCTACGGGTCCTTTGCGCTCGTCGTCACTTCGTCCGTCCGCATGGCCGGGGTGCTCCTCGTCTTCACGTATCTCATCGTGCCGGCAACGCTCGCCGGGCTTTTCGCTTCCGACTTGCGTGCGCGGCTCGTGCTGGGCTGGGCACTCGGCATCGCACTCACCACCGCTGGCTTATATGCGTCGTGGCAGTGGGATCTGCCGACGGGGCCCGCAATCGTCACCGCATTCGGCGCAGCCACGGCTGCCGTGGGCCTCGTTGTCGCCGCGACGAAGATCTCACCGCGCGGGTTCGGCAAAGTCGCGTGCACACTCGCAGCGCTCGCCGGGCTGTTTCTGGTCGCATTCCCCAAGCTCGATCATGTGTGGCTCAACGCGCTGGAACACATCGCCCCGATGGTCCAGACGGCGTTCCTGACGGAACATGAGCGCACGACCCGAGCCGAGACGCTGGAATCGATCGATCGCGCAAGAGCGGAGCTCGCCCGCCTGCGCGAGCTCGAGCAGGACGTGCGGTGGGGGAGAAAGACGCTGGACGCCGAAAAGGTCGAGCGATTGCGGCAATATCT
>DASRIK010000707.1:0-2248 GCA_035650035.1 Burkholderiales bacterium
GTCGTCGCCCGGGGACACGCTTGCCCTGATTCGGCGAATCTACTTCAAGACAACCCGCCAGACGATCGAGCATGATTTCGCGCACGCGATCGAGCTCTTGAAAGGCCTCGAGACGGAGGAGGAGCGCGAGAAGGCCACGGCCTACATGCATGGACTGTCTGAACTGCGAAAGGAATGGACGCCACGGAAGAAAGTCGAGAAGTCGAAAGGTCAAAGGGCAAAGTAAGGTCGGAAGTGCGCCAGCTTACTTGTCGACTACGATCTTTCTGCGAGCCGTCGTGCGCACCACTTCCGCCACGTTTCGATTGGTGGACAGCATTCTGAGATCCTTCTCGGTCAGCCGCTGCAACAGGTTCATCGACACGGCGACTGGCGTCTTTGGGTTCCTGGCCAGCGCCGACACGACGACATAGCTCTTCATCCAATTCCGATTGGTCGAGATGATGCGCAGGATCTCCTCGGACACACTCGACATTTTCGCGATGGCCTCCACCTCCGAGTCGGTCAACTTGGGACTGCTCAGAACGGCGACAGCAATCAGCTTGTTCGGATCCCGGATCAGAATACCCCGCTCCTCGCGGGTGCCCTTGGTGGCTCGCGCCATCTTTTGAGGGACGGTCAGCGCTGCCAATCGCTGCATCGCCGACTTCTCATCGTCCTCGTCATCTGCGATGTCGGGTCCGGTCGCGGTGTCCACGATCGGCTTATCCTCGTCCTGCGCTGGCACATCCCCAGGTTCGACGCCGCGCTTCGCGAAGAACTCACGCATATCCGGTGACACCTCGGTCCGTGCCAGGAAGGCCGAAAGCGATCCGCGAGGAATGATCCCGAGCGTTGCGTTGGCGGCCGTGGCGATCTCCGGGTCAGGATCGGAAGAAAGCATGACGAGCAGAGCGAGCTGCTCGTGCGCCCGCGGAGTGAGGGCGCCTTGTGCTGCGAGCAGGCGAACATCGTGAGCCACGTCGCCGCGTCTGAAAAAGTCGAGGAGTGGTGATCTGAATCCGATCTCCATCAGCTACGCAGGATTCTCCCATGCGCCGAGCGCTGCGGTCACTGTTGCCCCGAGATCATCTTCAGGCCCGTCCGCAAACTGACCTATTGCCGCAAATCCTGAGCAGCAGGTGGGGGCCAACCGACTCACCGTTCCGAGTGTGACACCTCCAACTGCCAGCACGGGCAGGCGTTTGGCGGCGTTGACGGCTGCTCCCAGACTGTCGATACCGGCTGCCACCTGATCAGGCTTGGACGCCGTTTCGAAGACCGATCCGAAGAGCAGATAGTCCAAGCCCCCCTCATCGCAGAGCTGAGAGACGTCGTCGCACGAGTGCACTGACCGGCCGATCAAGAAAGCCGGTGGCGCCACAGCCCGCACGCGCGTGGCCGGAGCCGAATCTCCTCGCAGATGAACGCCGTGTGCGCCGGCGGCGATGGCGACATCCACTCGGTCGTTGACGAGCACACGTGCGCGCGTGCCACGGACGGCATCGACAGCCTGTGCCACCAGTGTCAGCAGAGCGCCGTCTGGCATATCCCGTTCGCGAATTTGTATCAGATGGATCCCCGATCGGGCTGCTAAGGCGACGCGCCGAATCAAGGCCGCCTCGGCATACTGACCGAAGCGACGGCGATCCGTGATCATGCAGACGACGGGTTGCACGCGAGGAACTACTCCTCGGCCGCCGGGCTGTTGAGTGAGATGACGTGTTCGATGCGCCGCTCGGCGAAGAAGGCATGCATCTCAGCGACCGCGGCCCCCATGTTGACGATCCCCAGGCCAGAGACCGCGCCCCTGACAAAGTTATTGATCATCAGGGCGTGGATGAGCGGTAACCCCTGCGCGAAATAGTTGCGGTCCCAGAACTGCGACCACGACGCCAGCAGCAGCACCGCCCCCGTCTCAAGAAAAAAGGCTGTCAAGAGGAGCCGCATCAGGGTTACCCAATTTTTGCCTGCGAGAGCTGAGCGATACGGGCGCCGACGTCACGATAGCCGGACGATTCCGATTCGACTTCCATGAAAACGGCCAGCGCACGGGAGTTCTCCCCCTGGGTGGCCAGCGTATCAGCCAAGTCGTACATGAGCGCAAGCCGGTCGTCTACGGTCGGTGACGGCGCTTCGAGCGCGCGCTCCATCCACTCGACCGCATTCGGCAGATCAGCGCGATCCAAACAGATGCGCGCCAGATGCGCTGAGGCTTCGAACCGCAGCGCCGGATTGCGCGCGGCCTCCTCGAGGTTGGTGATGGCCT
>DASRIK010000708.1:0-5464 GCA_035650035.1 Burkholderiales bacterium
CCGCTTCGACCCGTCGTTCATCGTACGAGCCGGCGGTCGCCGCAACGCTACCTTGCGTCACGTTCGTCGGACGCTTGCGGACGTAGTTGATCGTGCCCGAGGAATTGCCGACGCCCGTCAACAATCCATTGGCGCCGCGGATGACTTCTATCTTTTCGTAACCGAAGGTGTCGATCGCGCCCGTGACGATGCCCCAGTCGTTCGGTAAGCCGACGCCGTCGACTTGCGTGTTCTTAATTTCGAAGCCGCGCGCCATGTAGTTCGTGCGATTCGTCTCCCATTCCTCGACGTTGATGCCGGTCGCAAGACGCAGCGCCGAGTTGATGTCGCTCGCGCCGAAGTTCTCCATGCGTTCCCGCGTGACGACGCTGATCGATTGCGGCGTGTCCTTGATTTCGAGATCGAGCCCGGTCGCGCCCTTGCTGATGCGATCATCGCGTTTGGCGGTGATGAGAATGGTTTCGAGCGTCTCGTTGTCGGCGCCCGCGCTGTGCGCAGGTGCCGCTCGCGCACGATCCATGTGCTCCGCGGCATTCGCACCTCCTTGTGCAGCACCGCTCGTGCAAGCAATGGTCATCGCCATCGCGTAGGTGAGTTTCGATCGCATCGGTCGCTCCCGGAAAAAAACCAGCCAGATTGTTTGGAACAAGTGGCTGGCTCGGTCTCCGGGGGTAGGTGGGACCTTGCTGGCTGAAAATTGCGCGCGGCCGCCGCGGCCGCTGGCTCGCTCACGAAGCGTCGCGAGCGCTAGTTAGATCGACGCCTCCGACTCGAAGTCCGGGACGTATTCGCTCGCGCGGCGTGCGGAGCGCACACGCGCGCTGCGCTTCTTCAACCAAATGATGACGCCGGTCACGCTGAGCATCGCGACGACGAGCCCGAGCGCGGAAATCATGATGCGGCCCGGCAGGCCGAGGATCCGGCCGGAGTGCAGCGGAAATTGTGCTTGCACGAACAAGTCCGCGGCCGTACCGCGCCAAGGTTGAAAGTCGCCGAGCATTTGCCCGTCGCGACCGTCGAAATACAAGCGCCGATGGCCGACGCCTCCGGCGCCGTGGCCGTCCTCGGGCCGGAAAAATTCGACGCCGTAGATGCCCCATTCCGGTGAATAGAACGCGCTACCCGTGGGCTCGGTCCAACCGCGCTCATCGGCGGCCTTGCGAGCGTCTGCGAACACGCGCTCATACGAAAGCGTCGGTTCGATCGGATCGTGCCGGTCGTTCGGCGGACGAAGGTCGAAAGGCGAGGGCGTCACCTCCGAAACCTTCGACATCAACGGATAGAAGACTTCCGCATACAGATTCAGCGAAAACGCCGTGAACGCGACGATGAACAACAAGCCCCACGTCCACAGGCTGAAGGCGCGGTGTAAATCGAAATTCAGCTTCGTCGCTCCCGCTGTCCAGCGCACGAGCCACGCGGGCTTCCAGCGTTGCCACCACGAGCGCGGCGCGGTGGATTGGGCGCTGCGATCTTCGTCGTCGTTGCCGCGCACACGCTTCTTCGGCGGCAGCGTGAGATAGAAGCCCGTAAAGCAGTCGAGCGTCCAAATCACCGCGATCACGCCGAGCAACCAAATGCCCCAGCGATCGATGCCCCACATTTCCGGCAAGTGCAGGCTGTAGTGCAGGACGTAGAGGAACGACACGAAAGTCTCCTTCGTGATCGGCCACACCGCGCCCCATTCGCGCCGACCCAATTCCTCGCCGCTGGTGGGATCGACGAAGACTTGGTTGAAACCCGGTTCGTACAATCGCTGGGTTTGCGGATCGACGCGCGGGTCCACGCCGAAGGCGAGCGACTTGCCGGGTTCGTCCGGCGCCAGCGGTACGTACGTCACTCGAACGTGCGGGTGCCGAGCTTCGATCTCTTTCGCCAGCTGCAGCGAGGGAATGGCCGGGCCGGTTCCCTTCGCTTCCATGAGCTCGGGGTTGAGCAAGTCATCGAGCTCGTGATCCCACGAGATCACCGCGCCGGTGATGCCGCTGACGAACAGAAAGCCCGCGATCAGCAAGCCGGCATAGCGGTGTAACAGGGTTGCGAATGCGCGCATCGGCCGAGACTGAGTCCAAAGAAGGACTGTCAGCTTACTGTTGATGCGAATGATTCGCAATTGTGATGGGCAGGATGCCCGAATGGTGCGATCGCATGGATGCGAAGGAGCACCACCCTGCATATATATGTAGGGGCGGTCAGTGCGTGAGCGCGTACAGGACGGCGTTCGTGCCGAGCCGAAATGCATCGGCCGCGGGTTTGAGCGGCATCGAGGGCTGCTCGTACCACTCCCAAAAGTTCGCTAGATCGTTGTTGAGCCCAGCGAGCATGGCGACATTGCCGTGGTCGTCGAACAAGGCGTAATAGGTGATGCTGCCGCCGGACACGTAGTCGGCCATGCCCTGCAAGTCGTCGAGATCGAAAATCATTCGAAACAGCGGGTGTTCGATCGGCAACGGCACGAAGTCCCGGTCTGGAAATGCGCGCTTTACTTGCGAGCGCAGTTGCTCCCATTGCCACGGCCCATCGAAGTCGTCGATCAACACGAACCCGCCGCGGGCCACGTATTCGCGCAAATGCTCGACCTCCTGGTCGTTCAACTCCATTTCGCCAGGCTCGGATACGTACGCAAAGGGGTATTCGAATACTTCCTCGCTACCGAGCTCGACGATGCGATACGACTCGAGCTCGACGTTCAGCCCCGTCGTGCGATCGAGAAACCGATTGAGGTTCTGGTCCGAGTACGGGTAGTTGTGCGCCCAGCCCATGTGACCGATCGCGCCGTTCGTCCCGAAATGCCAGCGCGCTGCCACGAATTCCGTCTGCGGCGGCGAGTTCTGCAGGACCGGCTCGCCGCGCCACCAGCCGAACATCTCCTGCGCATAGCAGGTTGCCGCAGCCAGGATGAGGACGCCTGCTAGCGCCGCTGGTGATTTGCCGAACGCGATGCTCATCGATGCGACCCGACGCTCGATTTGCACGAGGGAGGTCCGCCGACTGTACCGCACATCTCTGGGGACATGACGGCCTTCACTTCCGCTTCGGCAAGGAGGGTTGCAACGCGCAGCGTTGCGGCAGGGAGATACCGTCTTCGCCGTCAAGCCTTCCGCGCGACCAGTTCGGGGTTATAGGGCATCTGATGTTTGAGTACGCCGAAGGCGATATGCACCAGACGCCGCATCAATGCACCCAGGGCGCTCATCTTGGTCTTACCCGCCGCGAGCAGTGAGTCATAGACCTGACGCAGCTGCGCATTGTGCTGGGCGGCGACGATGGCCGCCATGTACAGCTTGGCACGCAGCTGCCCATCGCCTTGTTTGCTCAGTCGCGGACGCCCTCGCACGCTCGTGCCTGACTCGTATGCGACGGGGATCAGCCCGCAAAAGGCGGCGGCCTGCCGAGCGTTGTCGAAACGATGTGTCAGTAGCACGCACAGCAATCGATCGCCCGAGATGGGACCGATGCTGGGAATGCTTTGCAACAGCTCGCGCTGACTCTTCAGACCCGGATGTTGATCGAAGTGATCTTCGATGGCGCGCCTGAGAAGCTCGCACTCCGCACGCAGACGTTGCACTGATCGTTCCAGCGAGTCGATCACGAGCCCAGGCTCCGCACTGATCAACGCTTGTTGTCGGCGGTTCTCTTCACGCTGAAGATCTTCCTGTAGCGCCGACAAGCGATCGTGCAACGCTCGCAAAGCACGTATTTCAGGCGGCGGGGGACTCCAGGGCACAAGCTCCGGTCCTTTCTGCGTGGCGTAGCGCGTCAGTGCTCGCGCATCCACCGTGTCAGTCTTGTGCAGCAACCCTAAGCCCTTGGCGAAGTCACGCACGCGCTTCGGGTTCGCCACGATCACTGCGCAGCCGGCCTCATGCAGGGCCAGTGCAACTTGCTCGTGATAGACGCCCGTGGCTTCCATTACCGCTGTCAGCTGGATCAGTTCAGCGCCGCGCTCCTGTACCCATTGCTGTAATCGAGCGATCCCACGAGCGTCGTTGTCGAATTGCCGTTCGTAAAGACGCTTGCGTTCACCCAGTTGCAACGCCACCGCCAAGCTCGCCTTCGCAACATCGATGCCAAGCCAGTTCATGCTCGAGCCTCCTCAGCAACACCGCGCCACCGGCGGACACCCGACTTGCCTTGTACATGCAGACTGTCGGCCCCCGCAGTGTGGGCCGCGTCTTGGAATACCGTCCAGACTTCAGGTGCGCACCTATTGGACGAGGCAGGCTTCATCTCCCTGACAGACTTTGCAGTCTCAGGCCTGCGACAGTCTCTGCCTCCTCCTCAAGTATCCCTTTGCGCGTGGGGATACTGCACCCATAGATACAAGGTCGCCGCGTCGCTCCGACACGAAGGCCTGTCGGCAGGGAAGAATCAGGCGTAGGTGATCGGTTCTGCCCTGCCGTTAGGCCCCCTTGCTGAGCGACGCGAAAGCCCCTTGCCGAAGGCCTTCCTGCCGGAGCGGATGCGGAGGCCGCCATTTCAAGGCGGAGCATGCCCGAAAGGGCCAGCTCCGCCGCCTGACGTCGGTCTAAAGGGCAGCTTATGAACGATCCCGCGCGCCATTCGGACTCAACAAGTGCATATCAACCCATGGGAGATACAGATGAAGATGAAACAGATGGCGTGGCTCGCGGTCGCAACGTTCGGTTTGAGCGCAACGGCAACCGCCAACACGATCACCTTCGATCAGGATCCGTTTGCGGGCTCGACCGCATTGCAGACGGCGGGACGCCAGGTTGTCGGTAACGAATTGTTCACGGACTTCGACGTGAAACAGAATTCGTTTCAGTTCGACGAGGCGGTGTTCGGCGTCAAGGAGCTGAACTTTGCGAACGGCGAGATCGGCAGCATCCCGAGCGTCGGGACGAACATCGCAGTGTTGCGCACGTTCGACAACGATGCCGATCCGACGACTCCGTTCGGCGCCGGTAATGCTGCGACGCTGTTGGCGAATCAGATCACCTCACCGGGCGCCGGGTTCTTCGTGTACTTCAACAGCGGCCTCGATCTGGCGCGCCTGGTGTTCTCGACGGATTTGAGCGACGCCAGCGCGGATCTGAAGGTGCTCGCGCGTCTCACGAACTTCACGGGTCAGACGGGACGCGACTTGATGGCGAACATCTCGTCGAGCAACTTCAGCATCAAGGAAGCGAGCGCTGTGCCTGCGCCCGGAGCGTTGTTGCTGTTCAGTCTCGGTCTCGGGGCAATCAGCTTCTTGCGCCGCAAGCGCGCGAAGGGCGAGATGCCGCAACTTGGTAACGCAGCGGCCGCGTAACTGCCTGCACCGGCCGATCCAATGGGTCGGCCGGTGTCGTGACGGCACCGTCACGAAAGATCTTTCTGACGCTCGCACTCCCAAGAACAACAACGAGCGTATCCCTGCCCCGAGTCGAGACGCGCCGGCGCGGCAGCTATCCAAAAATTAATGCGCCGATCGCGCCGCACATGTGGCGCATTCGAGTTT
>DASRIK010000709.1:0-4533 GCA_035650035.1 Burkholderiales bacterium
CCCGGTCGCGACTTCGGTGAGGGCTTCGGGGCCGCCGCGGAATGGCACGTGCGTCGCGTCGAAGCCAGCGGCGAGCCGCAGCTTTTCGGCGGCCCAGTGCGTCGCGCTTCCCACGCCCGCGGAGCTGAAGGTCATCGGCCGTTTCTTCGCGGTCTCGACGAGCTCCCGGAGCGTCTTGATACCTTTCTCAGGCGAGATCATGGTCACGTTCGGCACCGTGCCGACCACAGCGATCCCTGCGAAGTCGCGCGCCGGGTGATACGGCAGCTTCGGATAGACCGCAGCTGCGGCGGCGTGAGCGGACGCGTTGAATAGCAGGGTATAGCCGTCCGGCGCTGCTTGTGCGACGAGCGCCGCGCCGATCGAGCCGCCGGCACCGCCGCGGTTTTCGATGACGAGGTTGTGACCGAGCGCGGCGCCCAGTGGCTCCGCGATGACGCGCGCGATCACGTCGGACGTCGAGCCTGCGCTGAACGGCACGATGACGCGTATCGGCTTCGCCGGCCACGCTTGTGCAGACGCATCGTGGGGCATCGCTGCCGTCGCGCCTGCCGCCGCAGTCAATTTCAGGAATGTGCGTCGGGTGGTCACTCTTGTCTCCTCGTGGTTGTTTGCTCGATTATGCGCTCTCACACGAAAAACTGGAGAGAGACGGATGGCGAATGATAACGAAGCCGTGAACGAGCGGCAGGCGCGCGACAACGAAGCGGCGATGCGGGCCGACCAGCGTTTCGACTATTCGGCGATCGTCGATCGCAAGCGGTTGAAACTGCCGCGCGGCGCGCGCATGGTCGTGTGGCCGGTCGTGAACATCGAGGAGTGGGACATCACGCGCCCGATGCCGCGGCAGTACTCGAATCCGCCGGGCGGCCAGTCGATCGTGCCGGACGTTCAGAACTGGGGATGGCACGAGTACGGCATGCGCGTCGGCATCTGGCGCATCATGGAAAGTCTCAGGAAGCACCGGATCAAGCCGACGATGTCGATCAACGCACGCGTCTGCGAGACGCGCCCGCGTGTGGCGCAGGCAGCCCTCGACGATGGCTGGGAATTCATGGCGCACACGTACATTCAGATGCCGATTCACAAGGTGGAGGATCAGCGCGCCATGATCCGGCAGACCATCGACGTTCTGAAGAAATTCACGGGGAAGACGCCGACCGGCTGGCTTGGCCCGGGTCGCGGCCAGACGCCGGCGACGCTCGACTATGTGGCCGAAGCGGGATTCAAATGGTTCGGCGACTGGGTGATGGACGATCAGCCGTTCTGGGTGCGCACGAAGCATGGACCGATCCTGTCGATCCCGTACTCGGTCGAGCTGAACGATATCGCGATCATGGTGACGCTGCAGCAGGACTCGGATGTCATGTTGAAGCGTGCGCGCGACGCATTCGACCAGATGTACCGCGAGTCAGCCAAAAACGCGCGCGTGTTCGCGTTCGGCGTGCATCCCTATATCAGCGGTGCCGCGCACCGGATCAAGTATTTCGATGCGATGCTCGCATACATGAAGAAGCATAAGGACGTCGTCTTCTGGCAGGGCGAGCAGATCTACGACTGGTATCGGCGCGCTGTCGAGAAGTAGAGTGCTCTAAGGCTCGCGCGCCAGCCGGGGTGTGCTCGCCGGAGGTTTGCGCGGTCGGTAAGCCTGTTCGAAGGCATACGCGTATGCGAGGAGCTTGGCTTCCGTGTAGTCGAGGGATAGGAGCTCTGCGCCTACCGGAACGCCAAGGGGCGCGGAGCTCGTCGACGTGGAAAAGCCACCGGGGAAAGTAACGGCGGGGAACCCGGTGCCGTTCGACAACGTGCCGTTGCGCTCGAGCTGATCCGGGTCGGTCACGCGCGCGACGAGAATTTTCTGCAGGGGGTAGAGAATCGCATCGAGGTTGAGCTCCGCCATTTTCGCGGCGACGGCGATGCGTAGCTTCTCGCGGTTCAGAGTGCGATCCTTATAAGCCTGCGAGTTCATGCCGTCGCTGACGGCAAGCTCTGCTTCCAGCGTCTTCTGCACGGCCGAAGTTTTGGTGGCAACCAGCTCGTTGAACGACTTCACCGGTGCGTTCGGTCCGAGCGTCGAGAAATAGTGTTCCATCACCGTGCGCGCTTCGTAGCGGGAGGTGGCGACGAGCGGCGCGAGCTTGTCGTACTCGGGGAGCTCGAATCGAGCGATGGTAGCGCCGAGGTCGGCAAACTTCGCGACGACGTCTTCCATCACGTTGTTGACTTCCTGGTGGCGCTCGGCCCTGCCCATCATATTCATCATGACGCCGATCCGCGCACCTTTCAGCGCATCGGTGCGAAACATGTGGGTGTAGCTTCGGGGTATGCGGTCCCTGCCAAGTGCGGTGATCGGGTCAGCCGGATCATAGCCCGCCATCACATCCAGCAGCAGAGCAGCGTCCGTCACGGTTCGTGTGATCGGCCCGATCTCATCCTGCGTGAGGCTGTTCGGGACCACACCGGCGCGACTTACGAGCCCACGCGTCGGTCGAATGCCGACAAGGCTCGCTGCGGACGCAGGGGAGCGAATCGACTGCCCGGTATCGCTGCCGGTGCCCAGCACGGCCATATTTGCAGCGATCGCGCTGCCGGTGCCGCCGCTCGAACCTCCAGGCGTGCGTGTGAGATCGTACGGGTTCAGCACTTGGCCGCCGAGGCTGCTCACGGACATCCCGCCGCGCGCGAACTCCTGCAGGTTCGCTTTCGCGAGAATCAGGACGCCTGCGTTGCGCATGCGTGTCACCGTGAACGCGTCGGCGGGCGGGACAGAACTCTTCATGCTGACGCTGCCTGCCGTGGTGGGCATGTCGGCGGTATTGAAGTTGTCCTTGAGTATCGTGGGAATGCAGTGCAAGCGGCCGACTTTGGCAGGATCGGCTCTGTACTGCCGATCCATTTCGGCTGCCATCTCCAGCGCTCTGGGATTTACAGTGAGAATGGCCCGCAGCGTCGGTCCTTTGCGATCGTACGCTGCGATGCGATCGAGGTAGAGCTGAGTGAGCTGAACGCAGGTGAGCTCTCCACTCGCGAACGCATTGTGAATGCTCGCAACGGTCGCTTCCTGCAACTGAAAAGATTTACGCTCGGTCATCGCGCACCCGCTTGCTAGAAGAAATACCCACACCGCTGCCAGGACTGGTTTCATGTTCTGTCGTCATTCGCCTTTGATATCGGCTCTGCGAATCACGTCGAGCCACTTGTTCGTCTCTTCGATCATGACCTTGCCGAATTCCGCGGGGCTCATTTTTTCTGGCATCGCCGAGGGACGCCGATGACATCGACACAAAGACAGCGTTGCCATGAGAATTCATTCAGTCGATGCGCGCCCCCGTGTCCTTGACCACTTTCGCCCACTTGTCGACTTCGCGCCTGATGTACTGACCCAACTCCTCAGGGGTGCTGCCGATCGGATCGATCGCCTGATCTGCGAGCAGTTTCTTGTATTCCGGAGTGTTGAGCACTGCGACGCTCTCGCGGTTCAGCCGCTCGATGATCGCGCGCGGCGTGCCTGCGGGTGCGAGCAGCGCGTACCAAACGCCCGAATCATAGCCTGGCACCCCGGATTCAGCGATGGTCGGGAAGTCGGGAAGTGACCGAGGCCTCTTGGCGGTGGTGACGGCCACCGCCCGGATACGCCCGCTTTCGATGTGGCCCCGCGCATACGCCCAGACCTCGAAGTCGGCCTGGATTTCGCCGGAGAGCAGCCCGACCTGCGCCGGACCGCCGCCTTTGTACGGGACGTGGACTATCTTGATTCCCGTCATGCTGGTCAGCAGCGCACCCGCGAGGTGCCCACCGCTGCCGTTGCCGGCGGACCCATAATGAATCTCCCCGGGCCGCTTGCGCGCGAGCTGCAGGAACTCCTTCATCGATCGCACGGGCAGCGAGGGATGCACCACCAGGATGTAGGCTCCATCGGCAAACAGCGTGATCGGAGCGAAATCCCTTATAGGATCGTAGGGCAGACTCCGGTACAACGCGGGATTTATCGCGAGCTGCGCAGTGATCGGCGCCACGATCGTGTAACCGTCCGGCGCAGCTCGTGCCACGGCTTCCATGGCGATCGATCCGCCGCTGCCGCCGCGATTGTCGATGACGATCTGCTGGCCCAACCGGGCCGAGAGGTGCTGCGCAAACGGGCGCATGATGGCGTCCACGCCGCCGCCCGGCGGATACGGAATGATCAATCGAATCGGTTTGGCAGGATACGTTTGAGCATGAGCGGGCTGACACGCCAATATCCCGGCTACGCACAACGGTACGACAAGCATCGAATACAGCGAAGGTTTCACGGTCGTCCTCTTGTGATCCAACGCCCTGCGTCAAGAAGGTGCTGCGGCTGAAACGCTCCCGGTCCGCTCCGTTATCCTAATAAATGGCCGGTACGCCATACGCCTTGACGACTTCGTCCCTGGCGGTCTTGCGGCGCACACCGGTCGGGATGTACTGCCTCACATCGCACATGACCTCCACGAGCCCCGGTTTTCCTGAAGCGAAGGCCGCGCGCAATGCGTCCTGTATGTCCGCGGCCTT
>DASRIK010000710.1:0-4933 GCA_035650035.1 Burkholderiales bacterium
AACAAAACGCTCTTTCATGTCCGGCGCCCGGACGATCGCGACGAGCTCGGCGTTGAGCTTCTCAACGATCGCTCGCGGCGTCTCCGCCGGGACCAGTATCGGGTACCACGTCGCCGCTTCGTATCCGGGAACGCCGGCTTCGCCGACCGTAGACACGTTCGGCAGCACAGGCGAGCGCCGCGCACCGGATACCGCGAGCGGCAGCATGCGCCCGGCCTGGATATGCGGTAAGGCGCCGGGGATCGTCGAGAACGCGAGCGGCACCTGCCCTGCTATCACGTCACCTTGCAGCTGGCTCATGACTTTGTAGGGAACATGCACGAGATCCACGCCGGCCAGGCTTTTGAAAAGCTCCATCGTGAGATGGCCCGAGCTTCCGCTGCCGGGTGAGGCGTAATTGATTTTCCCGGGCATCTTTTTCGCGAGCGCAATGAGGTCCTTGACGCTCTTCGCGGTAAAGCCTGGGTGTGCGACCAGCACGCTTTGCGCGGACGCGAGCAGCGTGACCGGCGCGAAATCCTTGATCGGGTCGTATGCGACCTTGCGATAGAGGCTCGGATTCGCAACGAGCGACGCGCTGCAGATATACAGCGTGTAGCCGTCTGGTGCTGCGCGCGCAGCGATCTCGGCGCTCACGTTGCCGCCGGCGCCGGGACGATTATCGATGACGACCTGCTGGCCCAGACTTTCTCCGAGCTTCTGACCGACGAGGCGTGCGACGACATCGACACTGCCGCCGGGCGCGAAGGCGACGATGAGCCGCAGCGGCCGCGTGGGGTAGGTCTGCGCGGAGGCGATGGTCGACGTGACACACAGGACCGCACACGCGGCGCCACTCAGTGCACACAGGCAGTTCAAGCGGGACAAGGCGTTCTGAAGCTAGGGTCTTCCGCGGTGGAACGTGCCTGTGCGCGGGAAGCCGCTGTGCACGAACGAGCGTGGAAACGTGCTGCGCGGAAAAACGTGCGGAAAGTGCTTATGCCGAAAATGGCCGTGTGCACGGGGAAACACGTTGGTGACCGCGGGATAGAAAGTGACATACGGCCCCTGGTACGCGTAGTAGCCCGGGTAATAAGGCGCAGGCTCCACCCAGTGCGGCGGTGGCGGCGGCGTCGAATAATAGCCGCCCTGGTACGGTGTCGTGTAGTAGGCCGCTTGAGACGCCGGCGGTGAAGAAACGACCTCGCGGGGATACTGCTGTGCCCGCAGTTGTCGCTCGAGGCTCTCGATGCGATCGAGCAGGATTTGCTCGCTGCTCGCGCCTTCCTCGTAAGTCGCAGCAGCGCTCGCGCCCTTCGCGCGCCTCGTTTCCTTTGCCACGACTTCGACGTTCCGCACTTGACCCGGGTCTTCCGGCGGCAGGCTCGAAAGGACCGTAACTCCGCGCTCGTCGGTCCACTTGTAAATGTCCGCCAACGCACCCGCCGGTGCGAGAAGTACGACCAGTGCAGCGAAAAGGACTGTCGAAGCCATGGACGGCGCGTGTTTTTGCGAAGCAGCAATGCGGTATCGCTCTCCGCATGATCACGCGATCGAGCAGCGATCGTCAACTTGCTGCACGAGGTGCGAACCTGGATTCGCTCGATGCCCAAAAAGGCTACCATCTGAAGAAAGGCGTCGCCTGCCGGGAAAGTCGAGGTACCCCATTTCACGCGGAACCTGCGAAGGAGGATCCGATGAGAACGGTATCGCAGAGGCTTCCATTCTCGTGTGTAGCGGTCGTGATCTCGGGAGCCGTTGGGTTGCCTGCGACGTCGGGAATCGCGCAGACGACGCCGAGCTATCCAACGCGACCCGTGCGCATGATCATTCCGTTCACGGCGGGCAGCGCGACGGACCTTCTGGCGCGGCGTATCGCTCTCAGGATGACGGAGAACTGGGGGCAGCAGGTCGTGGTCGACAATCGGCCGGGCGGCGGCGGCACGTTGGCTACCGGCATCGTCGCGAAAGCCACAACGGACGGTGTGCGGAGATCGACAAATACAGGAAGCTCGTGAAGCTCGCGGGCCTTCGGCCCGAGTAAAGGGGTGACCGTCGCATTTCATCGAGGAGGAAACCGTTCATGGAGGCTTTGGACAAACGCATGATTTTCGCCGCGATTGCAGGAGCGCTTACGACGGCGGGTCCTGTGCTCGCGCAGCAGAAAACCGATCCGCAGAACTACCCTGCACGTCCCATTCGCATGGTTCTGCCGAACACCGCTGGCAGTGCGATGGACGTCGTCACGCGCATGATGGCGCAGCGTTTCACGGAAGTTTGGGGTCAGCAGGTCATCGTCGATAACCGGCCGGGCGCGAGCGGCATCATCGGCCTCGAGATCGCGGCGAAAGCCCCACCAGACGGCTACACGCTCGTGTTTTCGTCGTCGGCGGGACTCGTCATACAGCCGCTGATCACCAAAGTCCCCTACGATGCGCACCGCGACTTCACACCGATATCGCTCGTCGTGATCAGTCCGCAGATGCTCGTCGCGAGCCCGACGGTCGCCGCAACGACCGTGGACGAGCTGGTTGCGCTCGCGCGTGCGAAACCGAGGCAGCTTCATTGCGCGTCCCCCGGGACCGGCACGTCGAACCATCTCGGCTGCGAGATGCTGAAGATCATGGGGAGCGTCGACATCGTGCACGTGCCATACAAAGGAACGTCACCGGCCATTACCGATGTCATGGGCGGCCAGGTGCAGTTCATGTTCAACAGCATGCCGGCGGTGTGGCCGCTCGCGAAAGCAGGAAAGCTTCGCGCGATCGCGCACGGCGGAACGAAACGCTCGCCCGCTGCGCCGAACGTGCCGACCGTTGCGGAGAGTCTTCCCGGATTTCAGTGCCAGACATGGTACGCGCTGCTCGCCCCGCGTGGACTGCCCGCGCCGCTGCTCAACAAATTGAACGCGGAGACCGTGAAGATGCTGAACGACCCCGTTTTTGCGAAACGGCTCTCGGACCAGGGTCAGGATCCGCAAGCAAGCTCGCCGGGTGAGCTCACTCAGTACATGCGCGCGGAGTCGGAGCGCTTCGGGCGCGTGGTCAAGGCAGCAGGCGTGACCGCGCAGTAACATTCATCGATCGTCCGTCCGTCAGTCGGAAACGCACGTCATCACAATCATTCGAGGAGGTAGTGTGGGTATGAGGCATCACACGATCGTCGCGAGCGTCATCGCAGTCATCTCCGGCGGCACAGCGCCCGCGATCGCGCAGACACAACAGAAGTTTCCGACCAAGCCGGTGCGCATCGTGGTCGGCTTTTCACCGGGGAGCGCGACGGACATCACGGCGCGGCTGATCGGCCCCAAGCTCGCGGAAATGTGGGGGCAACCCGTAGTCATCGAAAACCGCTCCGGCGCCGGCAGCACGCTTGCGTCGACCATGGTTGCGCAGGCGACACCGGACGGACACACGCTGTTGATGGTATCGACCTCTTTCGCCATTACGGCGGTGCTGCAGAAGAATCTGCCGTATGACGCGCTTCGCGATTTTCGCGGCATATCGCAGATCGGTTCGACAACGGGTGCGCTCGTCGTAGCTCCTTCTCTCGGCGTGAAGTCCGCCAAAGAGTTCATCGCGCTCGCTCAGGAGCGGCCCGGCAAAATCCTGTTCGGCTCCGCCGGCGCGGGCAGCGGACTGCACATGAGCACCGAGCGATTCAACATGGCCGCAGGCATCAAGGGGGTGCATGTGGGGTTCAAAGGCCAGCCCGAGATGCTCGTGGAGATCGTCACCGGCCGCGTGCACTACGGCTTCCCCGGTCTCGGCTCGGCGATGCCTTTCATCAAGGACGGCCGACTGGTGCCGCTCGCGGTGAACACGCCGAGGCGATCGCCGGTCCTGCCCGACGTGCCCGCGCTGGTCGAAATCCTGCCGGGCTTCGAAAGGGATGCCGCGCACGCGCTGATGGCGCCGGCGCGCACGCCGCGACCGATCGTGCATCAGATCAGCAAAGACGTTGCGCGCGTGCTCGACATGCCCGATGTGAAGGAGCGAATGCACGCCATCTCTTTCGATCCCGCACCCACCGCTCCGGAGGAGTACGACGCGATCGTTCGAAAACAGCTCGAGGTATTCACGAAAGTCGCGAAAGCCGCGGGCCTGATTCCGAAATGACGTCCGGCGCCCGTTGATGTGTGCGCTCCGCGCTCGAAGGCGGATTGGAACTTTCAGGGTATTGACGCTGCGCTGCACTCTCGCAGCGCCGCTTGATAGTGGCACCGGCGCAGCCCCCGATTATCTGGCAAACTCGTCTGCATCAGCTCGCGCCCGTACAAGAACACGCGAGCTCCCACCACGCGAGGATTTCGATGGCTCTCAAATATCCGCTCGTGCACGTCGAGGACGTGACACCGGAGAACATGAAGAAAGGCGAAGGCTGGGCGATCTCCGAGTTTCGCCTGCCCATCACGGGCAAGGACGGCAGCTCGACGACGGTCTTTCATTCTATTTTTCGGCCGGGCTCCACGCACGCGAAACACCTTCACAGCCGGTGTGACGAGATTGCCGTGTATCTCAGAGGCCACGGTGTCGTCGGTCAGGGCGCCGAGCGCACTGAAGTTCGACCGGGCCATTGCCGCCTGATGCCGAAAGGGTCCGAGCACTTCTTCTACAACGAAACGAAAGACGAAGAAGGCCTCGTGATTGGTTTTTATGTCGGCGCGAAAGACGTGAAGGACACGGGGTACGAGTTTCGCGGACCTGTCACGGACGCGGATCTCGACGTGCCTCGGCGCGAAGGACTCACCGAGGGCATACTCGTCAACATCGATAACGTGAAGCCGCTCTCCACTGATTCGCGGTCCGGCTGGAACATCCGCGATTTCCGCATGCCGATCGGGCGCCACAATGCCAGTCCGAATGCCCTGTACTGGGCAAAGCTCGCGCCCGGCGAAGCGCACCACAAGCATCGCCTCGACAATTGCGAAGAGGTCTATTACGTGATCAGCGGC
>DASRIK010000711.1:0-14022 GCA_035650035.1 Burkholderiales bacterium
GACAGCAGAACCATCGGGGATTCGGAAGCAAGCGCCGTGTAGAGCGCGCCGACGCCATTGGCGTGTCCGGGGCCGCCGGTGAGGAGGGCAATGCCGGGCGTGCCGGTGAGCCGTCCCCACGCATCAGCCATGTGCACGGCCGCGCCTTCATGACGGGTGTGCGTGATCGCGAGCGCAGCGTCGAGCGCGGCGTCGTAAAGCGGCATGATGTGATTGCCGGAGAGCGAAAAAATGCGCTTCACGCCGGCACGTGCGAGCGTCTGCGCGACGATGTCTGCGCCTCGATAGGTGGGCATAGGTCGAATGTGGATGAGCGAGTAGAGGACCCGATGATCTCACAGGGCGGCGCAGGTCCGACTCCGGCCGCAGCGCTCGCGGATCCCCGCCCACTCGTCCGGAACGGTGCCGCTCTCGCGATGACTGCTGCTAGTGTAAATTGCGGCATTCCAACCATGATGGGAGACGTCCATGATCGAGCTGCACTCCTCACCCACACCCAACGGCCAGAAAGTCATGATCATGCTCGAGGAGACGGGCCTCGAGTGGAAGCATTTCGACATCAACATCCGGCTGGGCGAGCAGTTCACATCGGACTATCTGAAGCTCTCCCCGAACAACAAGATCCCGGCCATCATCGACACCGAAGGCCCGGGTGGTGGGCGTTACACGATGATGGAGTCCGGCGCGATTCTCTTCTATCTCGCCGAGAAGACCGGCAAGTTCCTGCCGAAGGACGCACGGAAGCGCTACGACACGATGCAGTGGCTGTTTTTCCAGATGGCGCACGTGGGCCCGATGTTCGGTCAGGCGAATCACTTCAACAATTACGCGAAGGACAAGATCCAGTACGCGATCGACCGCTATAACAACGAATCGGTGCGCCTTTATCGCGTTCTCGACAATCGTGCGCGCGAAAGCCAGTGGCTGGGCTGCGACGAATACACGATCGCGGACATGGCGATCTATCCGTGGACGAAGGGTCACAAGGATCGCGGAATCGACAAGGCCGGTTATCCGAACTTCATGCGCTGGTTCGAAGCGATGGAAGCACGTCCGGCCGTGCAGCGGAACAACAAGATGGCCGCGGAAATCCGCGAGCGCATGACGAAAGCGGCGGAAGGAAAGACCGCGATCAACATGTTCGATACGAAGGACAATGCGGAGCGGCTGGCGAAGGCGACGACGAAGGCTTAAACCCGCGCGAGCACGCGTGAGCCCTTGGGCGCTGCTTGCGAGTTTGCAGCGCCGTTGACCAGCGGCAGTGGCCCTTCACCCCGTCGTGCCGGCGCTCTTCGCTTCGCGAAACGAGCCGCCGCTCGTGGCGATTTCCCGCAGCAACTTCGCGGGTCTCCACCGATCGCCATAACGCGCGTGCCACTCCTCGACCTGCCGGAGGATCTCCTTCGAGCCGACCGTATCCGCCCAGAACATCAGCCCGCCGCGATAGCGCGGGAAGCCGAAGCCGTGCAGCCACATCACGTCGAGGTCGCTCGCGCGATACGCTTTGCCTTCCTCGAGGATTTTGCAGGCTTCGTTTACTGACGCGAGCAGGAGCCGGCGCAGAATCTCTTCATCCGTGAACGTGCGCTGCGGGATCCCGAGCTCGCGCCCGACCTCTGCGATGACGCTCTTCACCACCTCGTCCGGGTGCGGGGTGCGATCGCCTTTTTCGTAGTGGTACCACCCGGCGCCGGTTTTCTGGCCTTTGCGGCCCATCTCGACGAGGCGGTCGGGCACGTGCAGCTTGCGGAAATTCGGATCGGCTGCCGCGCGGCGCTTCCGCGTGTCGTAGCTCACGTCCAGGCCCGAAAGATCGCTCACCGCGAATGGCCCCATTGGATAGCCGAAATCCACCATGACCTTGTCGATCTGCTCGGGGAGCGCCCCTTCCTCGAGCATCAGCATCGCTTCGGTGACGAGCGGCGCACGGCTGCGGTTCGCGGCGAAACCGTCGCAGGTCCCGGCCACCGCGCCGATCTTGCCGATGTCGCGGCCGATCTGCATCGTGGCGGCGATCGTCTCGATCGAAGTGTTCGTGCCCCTCACCACCTCGAGAAGCTTCATCACGTTCGCCGGCGCGAAAAAATGCGCGCCGCCGACGTCCTGCGGCCGCCTCGTAACGCCGGCCATGATGTCGGTGTCGATCGCCGAAGAATTCGTCAGCAGCAGCGCGCCCGGCTTCATCACGGCATCGAGCTTCGCGAACACGTCTTTCTTCACGTCGATGCGCTCGAACACGGCTTCGATGACTGCATCGCAGTCCGCGATGTCCTCGTACCGCTCGACCGGCCGGATGCGCGGCAGCCGCTCGTCCATCTGCGTCTGGGTGATGCTGCCGCGCTTCACGCTGACGGCGTAGTTCTCGCGCACGCGCTGCATGCCTTTTTCGAGCGCGTCGCGCGAGACTTCGAGGACTTTCACGGGAATGCCGAAATCGGCGAAGCACATCGCGATGCCGCCGCCCATCGTCCCGGCGCCGATCACAGCAGCCGTTTTCACGCGCGGCGGTTTCAGATCCTTCGGCGCGCCGGGAATCTTCGCGACTTCGCGTTCGGCGAAGAACGCATAGCGCAGAGCTTTCGCTTCGTCAGAGTTTTCGAGCTCCGCAAACAGGCGCCGCTCGGTCTGAAGTCCTTCTTCGAACGGCTGTGTCACCGCCGCTTCAACGCACGCGATGCAGTGATAGGGCGCTTTCTGGTTGCGGGCCTTGCGCGCGATCGATTTCTTCATCGCGTCGAACATGCCGGGATCGCTTTTCGCTTCCGCGAGCCGGTCGGTCTTCTCGCGCACCCGCGGCAGCGGCCGCTTCGAGGCGACGCTTTTCGCAAACCGGATGGCTGCGCCGCGAAGATCCTTCTCGTCCACGATTTCATCGATGATGCCGAGCTTCTTGGCTTCTTCGGCCGGCACGTGACGACCGCTCACGATCATCTCCATCGCAGCTTTGGGTCCGATCAGCCGCGGCAGGCGCTGCGTGCCGCCGCCGCCCGGGAGCACGCCGATGAGCACTTCCGGAAGGCCGACTTTCGCGCTGCGGACCGCGACGCGGTAATTACAGGAGAGCGCATGCTCGAGGCCGCCGCCGAGCGCGTAACCATGAATTGCCGCGACCACAGGTTTGGCACTGTCCTCGAGTACATCGGTGCTTCGCCGCGGCGGCTGGGGGCGTGGCTTGCCGAACTGACGAATGTCGGCGCCTGCGATGAAGCTTCGGCCCGCGCCGATCAGCACCATGGCGTTCACGTTCGGATCGGCGTTTCCCTTTTCGACGAACTCGATGATGCCTTCGCGCACACCGGGCCCCAGCGCGTTGACCGGCGGATTGTCGATCGTGATCACGCCGACGCCATCTTCGATGTCGAATCGCACTACGTTGCCTTCACTCATTTCGTGCTCCTTCTAGAGGTTCAGCAGCGACTGCACGTTGCGCCAGAGGATCTTCTCCTTTTCCGCCTGCGTCAGTGACTGGAGACTTTGCACCCAACCGCCGGGACCCGGATTCCACGGCACGAACGGCCAGTCGCTGCCGAGCACTACGCGGTCGATGCCGACGGAGTCGATGAGAAAGCGCAGCGCTTCTTCGCTGCCTATAACGGTGTCGTAGTAGATCTTTTTCTGGTACTCGCTGGGTGGCCTCGGGGTGCGTTGATCTTTCGGCTGCGCCGCCCACCCTCTGTCGATGCGACCCATCACGTAGCAGCTCGGTCCGCCGCCATGCGCGATGCAGACTTTGAGCTCGGGGCATGCTTCGAGCACCCCGCCAACGATGAGCACGGCCGTTACGATGGCATCGTCCAGCACCACGCCGAGACTGTTGAAAAGCCGGTAGCGTGGCACCCGCTGCATCAGAAAATTGTTCTGCGGCTGTGGATGAAAGAAGAGCACGGCGCCCATGGATTCGGCGGCCTTGAAGAACGGCCGGAACCTGGGTTCGTCCCACTGTTCGCCATTGACGTGCGTGTCGAGCTCGGCGCCTTTGAGCCCCAATTTTGTGACGGCGTGTTCGAGCTCGTCGATCGCGGAGTTGACGTCCTGGATCGGCAACGTGGCGAGGCCTGCGAAGCGCGCGGGCCACTGCCGCGTCATCGCAGCGATCTCTTCGTTCACATCCCGTGCGAGAGCACAACCCTGCGCGGCATCGAGGTGGTAACCGTAGAACGGCGGATGAACCGAAAGCACCTGCACATCCGTGCCCTCGCGATCCATGTCTTTCAGGCGCTCGTCGGTCGTGTAGCGCACCTTGGGAGACGTGAAGTGCGTGCGCATGCCGCCGCCAGTAACTGTCCCGAGACCCTCGCCGGGCTCGTGGCGGTAGCCGAACCAATCCGATTTTGCATCGACCGCATTCCAGAGCGAGCGCGGCACGATGTGAGCGTGTATGTCGATGGATTTCATGAGAACCTGCCTCCTGGTGTAAGCGCATAATTTACCCGATCGAACAGCCCACCAAAGGAGCATGCATGCGGCAGCTCACCGAGAACGTGTTCGTCGAAACCGGGATCCGCGGCTGCAACCACGGCTTCGTGACGACTTCCGACGGCATTGTCATGATCGACAGTCCGCACAAACCAAGCGATGCGCTGAAGCTCAAGGCGGAGATCGAGAGGCGAGGCGGGCGGCTACGCTACATCATCAATACCGAGCCGCACGGCGATCACTGGACGGGCAACGCGTTCTTCGACGTGCCGGTGGTCGCGCACGAAGGCGTTCGCAGACGTATTCTCGAGACGAACATGCCGGAGCACGTCGCGCGCGTGGGGAGTTTCGGGCCGGAGGAGCCGGCGCTGCTCGAGGGTTATCGACCTAACGCGCCGGTGATCACGTTCAGGAACGGAATGACGATGCACGTGGGTAATCATACGTTCGAGATGATCCACATGCCCGGGCACACGATGTATCAGGCGGCGATCTGCATCAAGGAGGAAGGCGTCGTCTTCACGAGCGACAACATCTTCCACAAGGTGCATACGTGGCTGCAGGAGGCAAACCCCGATCTGTGGTTGCTCGCGCTCGACTCACTCCGCAAGCTGAAGGAGGAGATCTTCGTGCCGGGCCACGGCGCCGTGTGCGGCAAGGAATATCTCGACGAGCAGGGCTCGTTCATCCAGGAGTGGAAAGCGTACGTGAAGAGCGCGATCGACCGCGGGATGACCAAGGATGAAGCGGTCGCGCGCCTCACTCATTTGACCGACCGTTACCCGATGGATGTGGGGCAGGACGGCATGGCACCGATGGTGATGAAGCGCAATGTCGCGAATCTCTACGACTACCTGACCGGCGCGTGGGCGGCGCCGTGAGCCGATGTTGCTGACGCAATTCCGTGGTCGGCGGCACCATACCGCTGAAGAGCACGGAACGCCTCACATCGTGATGTTCGCGTCCTTGATGACCTGAGCCCATTTCGCCGTCTCGTTGCGCAACTCCTGCGCGAACGCTTGAGGCGTGTTGGCCACTGGCGACGCGCTGTCGAGTGCAAGCCGCGCGACGATGCCGGTTTCAACCGGAGTCTGGCTGTTCATCCGCAACCACGTCGAACGCCGCGAGCGTGCTCGGGCCAAACGACGTCGAAATCGCTACATCGGTCGCGTCGCGTCCGCGTGCCATCAGAATGCGCCCGATGCGTGGGATGTTGTTGCGTGCGTCGAACGTATACCACTGGCCGCCGAGGTAGACCTCGAACCACGCACTGAAGTCCATCGGGTCGACTCGCGGCACGCCGATGTCGCCGAGATAGCCGGTGCAGTAGCGTGCCGGAATGTTCATGCAGCGGCAGAACGCGATTGCAAGGTGCGCGAAGTCGCGGCACACGCCCTTGCGCCCCGCATAGCTGTCCCATGCCGACGCCGTCGCGCAAGCGTGCTCGTAGCCGAAGCCGATCCAGTCATGTACGTAGTCACAGATCGCCTGCACGCGAGCCCAGCCCGGCGGCGTGTTCGCGAAAAGCGACCATGCAATATCGCTCAGCCGGTCGGTCTCGCAGTATCGGCTCCCCAGCAGAAAAACGAGCGCCTCGTTCGGCAGCTCGGTGATTTCGTGCTGGCGCGCGTCGGGTGCCACGATGTCCGGCAAGCCCGAATCGGAGATCACGAACTCGGTTCGGATCGTCGTTCTACCGGGTGGGGCGATGATTCTCGTGCAGACGTTGCCGAAGCCGTCGACGTAGTCGTACGGAACCACCTCCCGGTCGAACGATATCCGATGGGGCGTGACGAGATCCGGCACGCGCGATGGATGGATGCTCAGGACGAGCAGCATCGGCGTGGGTCCCGGACAGTCGTAGGCGATTTCGTATCCGGCTTTGATGTGCATCAGGCAGCTCCGTTTACGACTGAAGCCGGCATGAAGACCTGCGCCGATTCGCTGGTGATCTGCACGTTGACCTCGAGGCCGAGGCTGTCGGAGACGTCACCCGCGAAACTGCCCCAGATCGGCACCGCCTGAATGGGATCGCGTGCAACGGCGACACGAATGAGGTCGCGGTTACCGACGATTCCGTTGGTGGGGTCGAACTCCATCCAGCCAGCGCCGGGAATGTAGACCTGCACCCAAGCGTGCGTGGAGCCGCCGCCGTCGTATTTTCGCGAGGCGCTCGGACGCACGTGTAAATAGCCGGAGACGAAACGCGCGGCGAGGCCGAGGGAGCGTACCGCTTCGATCATCAGGATCGCGAAATCGCGGCAGCTTCCGCTTTTCAGCGTGAGCGTCGTCAGCGGATCCTGTATCCCCTCTTCGACGCGTGAAACGTACTTGAAATTCTTTCGCACCGTCTTCGTCATCGCTTCGAGGAGACCGTACGTGCCGACGGGGCCGGCATGGTTCACGAACTGTCTTGCCCAGTGATACAGCACGTTGTCGCGATCGGGATACTGCCGTTCGATCGAACGCAGGAGATCGGGCATCTCCTCGGCGTCATATGAGAAAGGGTAAGTCTGCGCGTGCGCGGCGATCGGAAAATCGAGCGGCGGGACCAGCGAATGGACGAGCTTGATCGTGCTTTCGAACCGGAGCTCCTTCGCGCGGCGCGCGAATTCGACGACGGTGACGCAGTTGCCGAACACATCGTGCACCCAGCGGATGCTGGAAGGCTTGGGGGACACGATGAGCGTGGAATCGAGCAGCCGCTGGTCCCAGCTGTCGCGCGGCCTGAACATGAGACGGTGCTCACCGAGCTCGACCGGTTGTTTGTAGCGGTACGTGGTCGTGTGGCGGACGTTCAGGATGGGCATTAAGACTCGATGTGCCGCAAAGGAAAGGCGCCGCGCAGCGCGACCGGGCGTGACGTAAACCTAGTCTACTCGCTTTTGCACCTTGCCCCGGTTCCTGGCGCGCCGGGCGGCATGTTCAGTCATGCTGACCCCGCACCGTTTCTCGCATCACTCCTGTCGAATACCCGCTTCCTTCATCACGCGCGCCCAGCGCTGAAGCTCCTCGCCGATCATCTTTCGGAACTGATCCGGCGTAGTGGGCGCGGGCTCGAGCGCCGCGGCCGCGAGCCGCTCGCGCATGTCAGGCGTGGCGATCGCGCGCTGAAGCTCCTCGTATAGACGCTTCAGCACCGGCTTCGGAGTGCCTGCCACGGACATGACGCTGTACCAGTTCGTCACCAGTACGCCCGCGACGCCGCTTTCGGCAAAAGTCGGCACATCGGGCATCACCGAGCTCCGCTTCGGTCCGGCACTGGCGAGAATCTTCACGCGACCTGATTTCGCGAGCCCGAGCGCGGCCGGCGGGGTGCTCATCGTCGACTGTATGTGTCCTGCCGCTACGTCTGCGGTGGATGCGCCGGCGCCTTTGTAAGGGACGTGCGTGATGTTGATGCCGGCGCGCAGCTTGAAAAGCTCACCGGAGAAATGCGTGCCGCTGCCGCTGCCGGCCGAACCGATATTGATCTTGCCCGGCTGCGCTCTTGCGGCCGCGACGAAATCCTTGAGACTGCCCGCATACGGAAGACTCGGATTCACGACGAGGATATAAGGTGTCTCGGCGACGACCGTGACGGGGTCGAAATCCTTGAGCGCGTCGTAGCTCGTCTTCCTGTAGTAAGCAGGATTGATGGTGAAACCGACATCGCACAGGCATAGCGTGTAGCCGTCCGCCGCGGCGCGTGCGACGATCTCGGTGCCGACGAGCGATGCAGCGCCCGGCCGGTTGTCCACCACCACCTGTTGTCCCATCTGCTCCGTGAGCTTCTGGCCGACGAGGCGCCCGACGTAATCGGAGCCTCCGCCCGGGCCGAACGGGACGATGAGACGTATGGGTCGCGCAGGATAAGTGTTGGCCTCAGCCTTTTTGATCGCGTCCTGCGAGAAAGCTTCGGGTGCAACGAAGAATGATGCAGTCGCAATCGCGGCCGCAAGCAGTGGCACGTGGAGCTTCAGTCGGCACATCATGCATCGATCTCCCACAACATCACGCGAAACCATTATCCTGCCAGCCATCCAATTACCACAAAAGCACGCCTCAATGCGCCTCGAGCTCGTCTCCATTCCGACACCGACCCAGCCTCTGGACGGCCTTTTTTACGAGCCCGATGGCGGCGCGACGGCCGGCGGCACCCTGTACTTTCACGGCAATACGATGAATTTCTACGTCGGCGCGGCACGGTTTCTACCGCCGGCGCTCACCCGGCTTGGTTTCGCGTGCCTCGTATTCAATCGCCGCGGCCACGATGTACTCGGTACGCGCAACAGTCGGCACGCAGAAGGCGGGGCTTTTCAGCTCACGCGCGAAGCCATCGAAGACAACCGTATCGCCGCACGCTGGCTGGCCGAACGCGGGTTTGCCGCGCCCGTCGTTTTGGGACACAGCAACGGCGGAATGCTTGGCGTGCGGCACGTCGTCGATCATCCCGCTACGCGCGGCCTCGTGTTGCTCTCCGCGGGGCGGGGCGGTCCGACAAGCGTTCAGGACGGCGGCACGGAAGGGCTGCTCGCCGGGAATCGTTTCGAAGAGATTCACGCTCGCGCACGCAAGCTCGTCGCCGAGGGGCGCGGTAAGGAGCTCATCCTGATGCCCGGCTGGTGGTACGTGATCACCGCGGAGAGCTTCATCGACCGCATGACCGAAGTACCCGACACCATCGCGCTTGCGCCGAAGGTGCGCTGCCCTATTCTCTGCATACGCGGCGACAAGGAGAATGCGCAGCGCTATCCCGCTGAAGAATTCCAGCGCGCGGCGACGGCATCCTGCACCGTCAGGATCATTTCGGACTGCGACCATTTCTACAACGGGAGGGAGGATGCGGTGATCGAGGCCGTGACGTCGTGGTTGAGGAGCGTGCTGTGACGACACTTCGATGGGTTCAAGCCGGTTTTCTTTGCGTTGCGATCACCGCGCACGCGCAGACGAGCACGTTTCCGGCACGTCCCGTGCGCGTCATCGTGCCCGGTTCAGTCGGCACCGGCATGGATAACATGGGCCGGAGTCTCGCGCAGGTGCTGACCGAGGTCTACCGGCAGCAGGTCATCATCGACAATCGTGCAGGCGCCGGGAGTCTCATCGGCACCGGTATCGTCGCCGGCGCCGCGCCGGACGGTTACACGCTCGGCGTCGCCTCGACTTCATCGATCGTGGCGCCTCTGCTTCAGGCGAAACCGCCCTATGATCCGCTCCGCGACCTGGTGCAGATTGTACTGCTGTCGTCGCTCACGAGCGTACTCGTGGTTGCGCCGGGTGTGCCGGCGAAAAACGTGAAGGAGTTCATCGCGTATGGGAAGGCTAAGCCCGGTCAGCTCAATTTTGCTTCCATCGGCGCCGGGAGCGCCGCGCATCTCACGCCGGAAATCTTCAATCGCGCCGCCGGCATCGATGCAGTGCATGTCCCGTTCAAGAGCGTTGCGGACGTGTTTGCCGCGATGGTCGCCACCCAGGTGCACTATCTCATCTGGATTTCGCCGGCTTCGCTCCCCATGCTGAAGGAGGGGCGGCTGCGAGCCATGGCGGTCACGAGCTCGAAACGCTATGCGGGATTACCGGACGTGCCCACGGTCGCGGAGGCCGGGCTGCGCAATGCGGAAGTGGAGACGATGATCGGCATTGTCGGGCCGGTGAAGCTGCCGAAGACAATGGTGAGCCGCTTGTATGGCGATATCGCTTCTGCAATGCGGCAGCCCGCTGTGAAGGAAGCGTTCGAGCGGCAGGGCGGCGAACCTGCCATCGATGTAAGCCAGGCCGCTTACGCAGCGAAGTGGCAAGCGGAGTACGAGGTCTACCGAAGGCTCCTGCCTGAGCTTGGGCTCAAGCCGCAATAAACATCAGGAGACAGGGCGATGGCTGACGGCGCTGCGCGTGAATCGAAGATCGTTGCGACCTATCGTGCACGCACCCGGCGTGCTGCCGAGCTTTATCGCAGGGCGCGCGAGGTGCTGCCCGGCGGAATCGTTCACGAGTCGCGACGCATGTGGCCGTATGGCGTTTACGGCGATCGCGCGCTCGGCTCGCGCAAATGGGACGTCGACGGCAACGAATACGTGGATTACTACGGCGGCCACGGTTCGCTGCTGCTCGGGCACCAGCACCCTGCGGTACTCGAGGCGATCGAGAGGCAGCTGCGCAAAGGCATGCATCTCGCCGCCGCGCACGAGCTCGAGATCGAATGGGCGAGACTCATCGTCGAGATCGTGCCGTCGGCGGAGCGCGTGCGCTTCACGTCGTCGGGCACCGAGGCGACACAACTCGCAATGCGCATCGCCCGGGCGCACACCGGCAAGCGCCGCGTCGTGCGGTTTGCCACTCATTTTCATGGCTGGCACGACCAGGTGGCGGGCGGCGTGCACGACCACTTCGACGGTTCAGCGAACGCTGGCGTCCTGAAAGAGGTCGCCGAGAACACGACGCTCGTCCTGCCCAACGACGTGGCTGCCGTGGAGCAGGTTATCGCGAACCGAAACGATGTGGCGGCTGTCATGCTCGAGCCGATCGGCAGCAGCTCGGGGATCGTTCCGACGCCCCCTGAAGTGTTGGGGGCGCTTCGCGAAATCACCAGAAAGCACAGCGTGCTTCTGATATTCGACGAAGTCGTGACGGGCTTTCGCGTCGCGCCGGGCGGTGCGCAGGAGTTCTATGGTGTGATTCCGGATCTCACGACCATGGCGAAGATCGTCGCCGGCGGCATGCCTGGCGGGGCAGTCGGCGGTGCGGCGGACATGATCGACTGGCTCGACTACGAGGCGGCCCACGCCTCGGGTCGGGAGCACATCAATCACCACGGGACGCACAACGCGCATCCGGTGAGCGCGGCGGCTGGCATAGCGACGCTGGAAATCGTTCGCGATACGAACGCGTGCGAAAAAGCGTCGGCGATCGCAGCGCGGCTGCGCAACGGCATGAACGAAGTGCTCGAGGAAGAAGGCGTTGCGTGGGCCGTGTATGGCGAGCACTCCTTCTTTCACATCCATTCGAACCCGCGCGGGGACACGATCCGGCCGACGAAGTTCGATGCCTCCACGATCACGCCCGAGATGCTGAAAGGCCGCGACGAATCGATGCTCGCGAAGCTGCGCCTCGCGATGCTGAACAACGGCGTCGATCTCAAAGGCTGGCGCGGCGGCATACTATCGGCCGCTCACACGCAGGCTGATGTCGAGGTTACGCTCGACGCGTGGCGGAAGTCGCTGCGCGCGCTGAAGGAGGAGGGGGCGGTCCGACCGACGGTTTAGCAAGATTTAGCGTGGTCGGGCGCGTGGGTCGAAAGCGCGATAGCGGCCTCCGTATTGCTTGCGGCGCTGAACAATATCTATCCGATTGTGCAACGCAACCTGTGGATGGTGGCGTTCGCTTTTGGTTTGATCCACGGTTTTGGATTCGCGAGCGTGCTGCTCGACCTCGGTTTGCCGCGCCACTCCCTCGCGTTGTCGCTGCTCGGCTTCAATCTCGGCGTCGAGTTGGGACAGCTTGCGGTCGTCGCGCTTTATTTCGTTCTGGCATATGGCATTCGATCGACCGATCTATACCGAAAAGCGCTGCTGTCGGGCGGATCGGCAGCGATCGGGCTTATCGCAACCGCGTGGATGATCGAACGGGCACTCGACCTCAAGGTCTCAGCTCTCTGAAGCGCCGTTTCCGCCGTCGCTTGTCATCGTCTCATCAAAAAGCGGGCGTAAACTGCCATCGAGGAACCGAGGAGAGCTGCCATGTCGCATCGACCCATCCGATCGATTATCGAGAACAGGCCCGTTTTGACCGCCGAGAGCACCATGACCGTGCGTGACGCGGCGCAGCTCATGCAGCAGCATAAGGCTGGTGCGCTGCTGGTTTGCGAAGCTGGATGTCTCGTCGGCGTGTTCACCGAGCGCGATGCGCTTTTTCGGGTGACAGCAGCCGAACGCGATCCGAAGACTACTCAGCTCGCTGACGTGATGACGCGGCACCCTGAGACGATCGCGCCGGACAAGCCGCTCGGTCATGCATTGCACATGATGTACGAAGGCGGATTTCGTAACGTGCCGGTCGTCGTGAACGGCCGTCCGATCGGCGTCGTCTCCGCCCGTGACGCGCTCGGACCGGAGCTGAAAACGTTCGTCGAAGAGATGGACGAACGCGAGCACATCGCTGAAATCCTGGGCTGATCAGTCGACGCCGAACGACATCACCCCGATACCGGTCGCCCACGGGACGACGGCTTCGTACGCGAGGAAGTGCGTGAGGTCACTGGATCTCTATTTCGTAAACACGTGCACGGCGGCCTTGGCCGCGATGCTCATCGCGTCGCACGCCGGCGCGCAGGATGCGCAACCTTTGGACCGGAGCCCCACGCAGATCTACCCGGCCAAGCGCCTCACGCTCGTCGTGCCGAACACAGCCGGTGGTGCCATCGATGTGGCAGCGCGCATTGTCACTCCCCGGCTCGCTGAGTATCTGGGTCAGCAGATCGTCGTCGAAAACCGCGTTGCAGCCGGTGGTGTGCTCGCGACCAACCAGGTCGCCCAGGCGCCGGCAGACGGCTACACGCTGCTTGCAGTCTTCGACAGCTTCGTCACGAACCCGCATCTTTTCAGCGGTGTGCAGTACGACGCCGTAAAAAGCTTCGCGCCCATTTCGCTCATGATCCGAACGCCGCAAGTCATGATCGTCCATCCCTCGCTGCCGGTGAGGAGCCTCGGGGAATTTGTCGCGCTCGCGAAAGCACAGGGACCTGCGTTAAGCCACGCCACGGCAGGACCAGGCACTTCGAGCCGGCTTTCGTTCGAGCTTTTAAAGGAAGTCGCGGGCATCAACACCACCGCAGTTCACTACAAAGGTGGTGCGCCTGCTCTGGTCGATGTACTCGGCGGGCACGTGCCCGCGATGATCGTTCAGCTCGGCGGGGCGGTTCAGCAGGTGAAGCAGGGGAGGCTCGTCGCGCTCGCGGTGAGCTCGGCGCAGCGGTCACCGCAATTACCGAACGTGCCGACTATCGGAGAGACGTATCGCGGCTTCGAAGCGCAGAGCTGGGTGGGGTTCCTCGCGCCGGCGGGCACGCCAGCCGCGGCCGTCGAACGACTGAATTCAGCGCTCGTTAAAGCGCTGCTTGCTCCAGAGGTCAAAGACAAGTACGTCGCCCAGGGTTCAGAAGTCGTCGCCAGCACGCCGGACGTATTCGCAACGTGGATCCGGACGGAGTCGGCGAAATGGGGCCGCGTTATCCGCGAGCGAAAAATCACGCTGGACTGATCCCGCTAGCCTTCGAGCGGGCGTACCACGACGACTCGCGCGCCGGGCCTCGAGAAGCCGCAGGAAAGCCTGCTTCTGAAAGAAATTGAGCAGATCGGTCTTGTCGACGAGCAGCACGCCGGGGTGCTACGGCGCGGAAGCGAAAAACGAACCCGCGGTGCGCCGCTTAGAGCGTGAGGTTCGCCTCGCGGATCAGTTTTCTCCACTTCGCGATGTCCGATTTCATGTACGCGCCGAACTCGTCCGGTGTCGTCGCGATGATCTCGGAGCCGTCCGCCGTCAGGCGTTGCGCCACCTCGGGCGCCCGGAGCGCGTCTGTGATACCTGCGTGCAGCTTCTTCACGATGGTCGCGGGTGTCCTGGCAGGTGTTA
>DASRIK010000712.1:0-6089 GCA_035650035.1 Burkholderiales bacterium
CATGCATCTGAACATGTCGGCGTTCGTCGGGCGCAGCAAGCCCGAAGTGCTCGACAATCTCGTGAAAGCCGCGATGCGTGTCCAGGAGCATTACCCGGGCCAGGCACATTTCATACTGGTGTTGCGCTCGGACGGCGATCCGCCGCTCGAAGAGCGCAAGCGCGAGTTCCGCGCGAGCGCGCTCGCGCTCGGCGTTGCCGTTTACGATGAGATCGCGAACGCAGGCCACGCGCTGGCGGCGCTGCAGCGGTTCGAGCGCTTCGTGCACAAACGTGAACGGCTAAATGGGGTGAACGGGTGAACGCGTACCGCAACGACTTTCGCGCTGTCGGCTATCCCCTCCGCCTCTACAGCGGCAAGGATGCACTCGAAAATCTCCCGGCGGAATTGCACCGTCACGGGGCGAAACGCGCCTTCATTGTCTGCGGACGTTCGGTGTCGCGGAAAACGCCGCTCATCTCACGCATGCGGACAATTCTTGGTGACACGTTGGCCGGCGTGTACGACGAGATGGAAAAAGAGTCGCCGCTCTCGGCGGTGACCGCTGCCCGTGATGCCGCGCGTGCCGCGCACGCGGATCTGCTGATCGCCGTGGGCGCCGGGAGCGTCGTTCAGGCCACGCGCGTCGTGGCGATACTGCTCGCGGAAACGGGGCCGGTCGAGACGCTGATCACGCAATATCCGGAGCACGGCTCCGCGATCAGTCCGAAACTTCTGGCGCCCAAGGTTCCGATCGTAAACGTGCTGACCGCGGGCACGTCGGCCCAGAATCGCGGGGGGTCCGCGGTCAAGGCGGAGCACCTCGATCACCGAATGGAGTTTTTCGATCCCAAGACGCGCCCGGTCGCGCTCTTTTGGGACGCCGATGCGCTTCTCACCGCCCCGCTTGTGCTCGCGCGTACCACGGGCGCCGCAATACTCTGGCGCGCTATCATGAACATGGGATCCGCGAACATGACCCCGCTCGTCGAAGGCGACCGGCTGCAGGCGCTGCGGCTTGCGCAGAATGCGCTGGCGAGACTCGACGAGCGCGACCCTGCACCGCGGATCGAGCTCTGCGCGGCCGCATTTCTGCAGAATCGCGATGCGGACGACGGCGGCACGCTCTTCGAGCGTCACTGGGTCGGGCGCGTCGTATACGCGTTCGCCGCGGCGCTTTTCAATCAGCACGAGCACGTGAGCCAGGGCGAAGCCCACGTCGCGCTCACGGCCGGTGTGATGCGCAAGCTCGGCATGCGCGACCCGGATGACATGTGCCGCATCGCCAAGGCGCTGGGTGCGTGGCGCGACGGTGAACCGGCCGAAGCCGCACCGGAACGCGCCGCCACCGCATTCGAAGGAGCGTTCGCGGCGATGGGGCTGCCGATTCGCGCCTCGCAGCTCGGCATTCCGCGGGAAAGCCTCGCGACGATACTCGAGCGGTCGCTCAAGAACTTCAATGCGGACCCGAAGCGCGAGTTCGTGCGCGAGCGAGACCTGCTGTGGGACGTGCTGCAGTCGACGTGGTAGCCCCGGTTTGTGATACACGTCACAAACCGCTAACAACTGCTTACATTTTGGTCATGTCCGGGTGTCTCCCTTCCACGCGTTCCGCGCGTTAGCAGGGGTGGGATCTTCCCCAAAACCGAGGGAGTGGAAATGAACTCGTTGAAAAACATGGCAATAGCGCTCGCGTTCAGTATCCTGCCCGGCTTCGCCCTGGCCCAGGGCGACACCACCTCCACGAAGCGCATCGACAAGCGGCAGGACAACCAGGAGCGGCGTATCGAGCAGGGCGCCAAGTCGGGCGCGCTCACGCAGAAAGAGGCCGCGCGCCTCGAAAAGGGACAAAAGCGCGTGCAGCGCATGGAAGACAAAGCCGTGGCGGACGGTAAGGTCACGGCAAAAGAGCGGCGCCGCATCGAGCACACGCAAGATCAGCAGAGCAAGAAGATCTATCGCGAGAAGCACGACAAGCAGACCGCGAAGTAAAGCTCGTCCATGCTGTGGATACGGCCGGGTTCCAGCCCCGGCCGTTTTCTCGTACGCGGGGCGATTTAGAATACCGGGTTTTCGAACACGCACGCTAATCGCCGCCCATGGACGAACTCAAGACAGGCATGAAAGACAGGCTCGAGTGGGAAGTCACCGAGCGTCTCACCACTACGCGCGGCGAGTTCAAAGTGTTCTCCACACCGTCGATGTGCCTGCTTGCCGAGATGGCCTCGCACAAGCTCGCGGCGCCGTATCTGAAGCCCGGTCAGGGGCAGGTCGGCCTCACAGTGAACATCCGGCATATGGCGCCGACGCCGATCGGCAAAATGGTGCGCGCCGAAGTCGAGCTCACTGCAATCGATCGCCGCAAGCTCAGTTTTCATGTGAAGATCTTCGATGACGTCGAGCAGGTGGGCGAAGTCGATCACGAGCGGTTCGTGATCGACGTGGACAAGTACACCGAACGGCTGCGGAAGAAGATCGCGGGCTGAACGGACCGGTTATTCGCGAATCTCCGCCTCGACCAGCTTCGCGAGCAGCGTAAACGACTGCTGCCAGCCGACGTAACACGCCTCGGCCGGGATCACGGCCGGCACTCCCTAACTCAGAACCTTCTCATAAGGGTAGCACTGCACGCCGAAGCTGCAGCACGGTGCAAGGGAAGGCACGTAGCCGTGTTTTTCGTAAAATTGGCGGGCTAAGGTAGTACTTGCCAATGTGAGTTTGCCGACGCGCCAGGCCAGAGCCTGCTTTTCGAGCGCGGCAAGAATGGTCGAGCCGCAACCCACACCGGTACTGCCGGGTGCTACATAGCAGAGTCGGATTTCACCATCGCGCGTGATCAGGCCGACGCCGTTCACTCCGGCCTCCGACTCGGTGACGACGCAGTAGTTGCCTGGCGAGTCCAGCCACCGGTGGAAATCACCTGCGGTTTTGTTCGCAAGCCATTTGTCCAACAGGATCACGTCGTTCTTGTGGTCGGGGGCACACAGCTCCACGATGGAGCGGCGCAGCACGGCAACTGCAGCTGCGGCATCGCCATGCGTGGCGGTACGCACCGGGGCGGTCGACTTGGCCATGTTCGGCTCGCACACGATCTCCGACTTTATGGAATTCGCGATGAAGCAGGATCGATGAGCCGCATGATGCATATCGTGGAGCGCCTGTTTCGACGGCGCGATTCCCGAAAAAACAGTTTTCGGTCGCAACGTGACGCGAACGATGACCATCTGGCCATCAGCATCCGGGCCCATGATTCCCTCGGCGTCGTCCGTATATCCATCCACTACAAAGCCACGCTCCGCCGCGATCGACAGGAACCACAACATGTGACAACTCGAGACCGATGCGACGAAGGCCTCTTCCGGATCCACAGCCGAGGCATCGGATAGCGGCAGCGGCACAACGTCCGGTGACGATGACGCACGAACCTCGACGCCGCCGTCAAAGCGCCACACATGAGCGCGGCTGTATCGCTGGTCGAGGAATCCCTGACCGCCACGCGCCCAATGGATCGCTGCGCGGTGTGCGCTCATGCCCTCAGTCGAGCTCAGTTATATTCACTGCGGCGTAATGCCGGTCTTCTTTACGACTTCCGCCCACTCCTTGATTTCGCGCTTCACCAGCGCCGCGAAATGTTCCGGCGTTCCGCCTGCCGGTTCGGCCCCGTTGAAGATGAATGTCTCGCGGACTTCGGTGACTTTGATCGCGGCGTTCGTCTCTTCGTTGATGCGTCGGATGATAGCGGGCGGAAGCTTCGCCGGCCCCATCAGCCCGAGCCAGTAATTCACATCGAAACCGGGGTAGCCTTGTTCCGCGATCGTCGGAATCTCGGGCATCGTCGAGGAGCGCTTGGCGCTTGTCACCGCGAGCGCGCGCAGCCGTCCGGCCTTCACATATGGCGCGAGGCCAGGAACGGACACGACCGCCATCGCGATCGAGCCGCCCATCGCGTCGTTGATTGCCGGCACGCCGCCTTTGTACGGCACGTGAGTGAGCTGGATGCCCGCCACCGCGCGGAAAAACTCGAACGCCATGTGCTGGTGCGTGCCGTGGCCGCCGGTGCCGTAGTCCACCTTCCCGGGATTTGCTTTCGCATGGGCGACGAGGTCGGGTATTGTCTTGATCGGCAGCTTGGGGTTGATCGCGACCATGTTCGGCGAATTGGACACGACGACGATCGGTGTGAAATCCGCGACTTCGTCGAACGGCCGCTTCACGAAAATGCTCGGATTGATCGTGTGCGTGCCGGTCGCCATGAGGAGCGTGTAGCCGTCGGGCGTGGCCTTCGCCACGATATCGGTCGCGATCATCGTGCTCGCGCCCGGGCGATTGTCCGCAACGAACTGGACACCCAGGCGTTCGCCCAGTGCCTTGCCGATGATGCGTCCGGAGATGTCGGCGCCCCCGCCCGGGGGAAACGGAATGAGCAGCCGGATCGGTCTTGTGGGGTACGCCTGTCCCGACGCTGTCGAAGAGGCGTCACCCGAGGCCTTCGAAGCGGCCTGTCCTGAGGCTGTCGAAGCGGCGAACGCCGCGCAGGCAATGATCCGGCAAACGATAGCAGCACGCATGGCGCCTCCTCGCTATGGCCGAGAGCGGGGCTCATTGTAGCAAGTGCCGCCTCGCGCGCCTGCGCAGCGCGATTACGGCTTCGCGCTCGCATCATTCGCCGCTAAGCCTGGCGCTTGAAATACTGTATGGCGCGTTCGTGCTTCTCGGCGGCGGCCCGGGTTTTGAATGTCCCTAGATTGCGCCGCTTGCCTGTTTTGGGATTTTTCTTCCGCGAGTACAAGCGGTATTCGCCCGAGCTCAGCTTGCGGATCATGATTGCCTCGTAAGGTGATCTCGACCGTCCGGTTTACCGCACCCACGTCGAACGAGTTGGCCCGTCACGCCGTCGTCGCGCCACAGTCAACCGGCAGCCGGGGAGGGCCGTACGCATAGTTGCCAGGCGTGAGCACCGCAGTCTTGTGGCCATCATACGTGACGTGAAGCTCACCGGATAACAAAACCATGCGTTCGGCCGAGGTGTGCCAGTGACGCGGAACAGTGGAATTGGCCGGCAGCTTGAAGAAGATATCCGAATTGTTCTTGGCCGGATCGCCGTGCAGAACCGCGATCTCACATCCCTTCGGCAGGAAGGGAGGACATGGTCCCCACCGCAGTCTGGAATCGTCCGCGCTTCGCGACAGTGGGGCGTGCTGCGCGGACGCCGCAACTACCACCAACGAGCCGGCAAGAAGCAGCCCCGCCATGAGAGCGCGCGTCAGCGACTGACGCACGACGGTTCGGCATGCCACACGTTATCTCCTGTCGGTTGAAAAGCGGGTTACTCGACTGCTGCCCGACGGTCCCGGTTCAGCGGCGCGGCTCGCGATGCCGGCAAACCGAGAGCACGCTCGCTGCGCGTCCGCTGCAACCGGTTGTTGGGCGTATGCATTACGGGTGCTCTTTGGATCTTGCTGTTACGGAAAAGATGAGCGCAATGACGGCAATGAGGTTCAGAAGGGCACTTGCGGCGTGCGAGTACTCCCACTGAGCGCGAAGCGCCATCCAGTTGTCCGGCAACATAGTCCAATTAGCAGTTTGCTGATTGGCGGGGAAAGTGAACGTCCAGAACACTACCTGAGTCCCTACGATGCAGAGAAAGGCAATCAAAGTCGGAACAAATTCCCTGCGACGTTTGCGGACCATGATCGTAAGAACAAGCGTGGACAGCAGCGCTCCAGCTACGACGAAACCGAGCACGGCCCAGCCCCTGTAGATTTGCTGCACAGTCAGGTAATCGTCGCGTGAGAGGCCAATTTTGTTGGGCAACTCCAATAGATGCGCAAGCGCAGGAGCCAAAGCCAATGCGGCGAACAGAAGACTGAAAAAGCGTGCGGCGCTCAGTGCCATACTCCCGTTCGTTCAACGCCTAACCGTGTTGTTGAGCGGCGCGCGCGTTAGCGCATGCGAACCGACACCGTTAGCAGACCCCTCACGCTTACTCGCGTCCGCTCGAACTAAAGTTAGGCATACGATCTGCAGCAGGGTCGGGTGCTCACTCGATCTTGTGATTTGCCTGCGCTAGAACCGAAGGCGGAAACGTTATGCCGAGTGCGCGTGCCGTT
>DASRIK010000713.1:0-10579 GCA_035650035.1 Burkholderiales bacterium
ATCTTCCAGCTCTTCGGGTCCTTTAGCTTGATCGTCTTGGCATCCGGCGGCGTGAGCTTCGCGGCTGCGGCCGCGACCTTGCCGTACGTCGTCGAACGATTCGACCCCGCGTGACGAATTACGCTGTCACTGACCGTGAGCTCGCCAACGGGTACTTTCCATTCATCGGCCGCGGCCTGCAGCAGCATCATGCGAGCCGCCGCGCCGCCGCGACGTACGTAATCCTGCGACCCGCGTATGCCGCGGCTGCCGCCGGTCGCCATGTCGCCCCACACCCGCTTGCGCGACAGGTTCTGTCCCGGCGTGATCATTTCGTAGGTCACTTTTTTCCAGTCGCACTCGAGCTCTTCCGCGACCAGCTGCGCAAGACCGGTTACGGTGCCCTGGCCCATCTCTGTGCGCGCGATCCGCACGACGACCGTGTCGTCGGGTTTGATCACCACCCACGCGTTGACCTCGGGATCGGCGGCGAGCGGCGCCTGCGCGCGCGAAGACGCGGGGCCGAAAGGAAGACTGAAGCCGATCGCGAGTCCACCGCCTGCCGCGGCGGAGCTCAGGATGAACTTGCGACGTGAAAGATTCGGGGCTACCCCGGAAGTGGTCGTTCTCATGGGTGAGCCTCCTTAGGCTTTGATCTGGAACTGCTCCTCGATCGCGGCGGCTGCGCTCTTGTTGCCGGCCGCGAGGTGTACTGCCGCACGTATGCGCTGGTAAGTGCCGCACCGGCAAATGTTGGTCATCGCCTCATCGATGTCGGCGTCAGTCGGCCGTGGCTTTTTCCGCAGCAATGCGGCCGCGGCCATGATCTGACCGGATTGGCAATAGCCGCACTGGGGTACGTCGACTTCGGCCCAGGCTTTCTGCACGGGGTGCGAGTTGTTCGGCGAGAGGCCTTCGATCGTCACGATGCGATCGCCCGGCTTCACCACGCTCACGGGAATTCCGCAGGAGCGCACGACTTCGCCGTTCAGGTGCACCGAGCAGGCGCCGCATTGCGCGACGCCGCAGCCGTATTTCGTTCCGGTCAGGCCGACCTGTTCGCGTATGACCCAGAGGAGCGGCGTATCCGGCTCCACCTGTACGTCGATCGTCTTGCCATTGATGTTGAGCCGTGCCATGGGGAAGCCTCCTTCAGGTCGCCGCGAGGGCGTAAGCGGTTAATAGAGTTGTTGGGTGGAACTTCGGGCAATTATTCTCAACTAGTTCTCAGCACTGGTAAAGCGGCCGCAGCGCGCTCACGTCGGCGATCTTTTCGAGGTTCCAGAGCTGCGCCAGCAGCTCCGCGCCGCGCCCGCGGCCCAGCACGGGTCCGATGAGGTCGAGCGCTTTCGCCTCCTCCTCGTCGCGCGTGAGCGGGTTTTCGCAGCTCCCTTTGGCCGCCATCGTCTGATGCTCGAGCGTGCGGCCGTCCGTGAGCTTTACCTGCATCACGCAGCGCCAGCGCCGTTCCGGGTCGGTGAGACTCGCGTCGCCGATCGCTTCGATGCGCTCGCGCAGCTGCAGCACCTGCGGATCGGCCATGCGCTCGAACGCGTGCGCGCTCGCGAACGTGACGTCGCCATCAACCAGCATGAGCGCGAGCAGATGCTGGACGGAAATATCCGGCATCGGGCGGTTATTGACGATCTCGAGCTCCTTGTCTGGCATGCGTGCGACGAGTTTCTCCACCTCCGAACCGCGGAAGCGATGCTGCTCCATGAGGTCACGCAGGACGTGGAGCGGTCCCTGTATGGGTCCGCCCACCGGCCAGCGCTTGATCGCCGCGCGCATGACCTCGAAATCGCGGCCGAGACCGCGAACGAGCTCGCCGCGGTTGCCTTCGGGTGAAAACGTGAAAAAGAAATCGCGCTCTCCGGAAAAGACATCCTCCACGCCCGTGAAGCCATGGGCCACCATCAGAGCCGACTGAACGCCGTTCTGCGCCGGCATCCCTCCCATCGCGTACGCCTTTTCGATGTGCTCGGGATCGCGGAACATCGTGTACAGCCCTGATGCCTGCTCGCCGGTGTAGGAGAGCGCATGACGCACCTGCCGGGCATCGAGATCGAGCAGCGCGCTCGCGGCCGCTGCCGCGCCGAAAAGCTGACCGAATGCGCCTGCGTGATGCCCGGAGCGCAAGAACGACATGGGTTGAAGTGCCAGCAGCACGCGCGCGCACACGTCGTAGCCGAGCACGATCGCGCGCAGTACGTTTAGTCCGGTGAGTCGCCGTGCTTCGCCGATTGCGAGCGCGGCCGGCACGACGCTCGTGCCGGGATGCGTGAGCGAGGGCGGATGCGTGTCGTCGGTCTCGTCCGCGTGTCCGAACATGCCGTTGGCGAGCGCCGCGTTCACCGCGGACGTCACGATGTTCGTGCCGACGACACCGGCGTCGTTTTTGCCGCCGAGCGCCTGGACGTAATCGATCGCCCGTCTCCCGGGAAGGAGCCGCGAGCCGGAAATCATCGCCGCGAACGTATCGACGATGTGCAGCTTCACGCGGTCGACGATCGCCTCGGGCAATCTGCGACGCAGAGCTGTCGCGATGTACATGCCGAGCTCGTGCGTGAGCGGTGAGACAGGTGTGTGGGCCGTCATGAGGATTGGGAGTGCGCGCTAAAAAAGCATACCACGGTGATAGAATCGCCGGCCTCGCTCGACGTGTTGCCCTCATGAAAATAACTGCCATCCACTCCACGGTCGTGCCGATCGCGTCGGAGATCCGTAACGCGTACATCGATTTCTCGAAAATGAACGCGAGCGTGGTTGCAGTCGTGACGGACGTCGTTCGCGATGGAAAGCGCGTCGTGGGTTATGGCTTCAACTCGAACGGTCGGTACGCGCAGGCGGGGCTTCTTGCCGAACGGTTCATCCCGCGCATCATGGAGGCAGATCCCGCAACGCTCGTGGATGACGGCGGCACGAACCTCGATCCGCAGCGGATCTGGGCAATCGCAATGGCGAACGAAAAGCCCGGTGGCCACGGTGAGCGCTCGGTCGCCCTCGGTGTGCTCGACATGGCAGTGTGGGATGCGGTGGCCAAAATCGAAGGCAAGCCGCTCTATCGCCTGCTCTCGGATCGCTACAACGAAGGCGAGTGCGACGAGAAAGTATTCGTTTATGCGGCGGGCGGCTATTACTATCCCGGCAAAAACGTGCAGGCGCTGCAGGACGAGATGCGCAAATACCTCGACCTCGGCTACTCCGTGGTGAAGATGAAAATCGGCGGCGAATCGCTCGCCGACGATCTGAAGCGCATCGATGCTGTGATCGAAGTCGTGGGTTCGGCGAGAAAAGTCGCCGTGGATGCCAACGGCCGTTTCGATCTCCAGACGGCGCTGGATTATGCGCAAGCGCTCACGCCGTACGGGCTCTTCTGGTACGAAGAAGCCGGTGATCCGCTCGATTTCGAGCTGCAGGCCGAGCTTGCGGCACAGTACGAAGGGCCGATCGCGACGGGCGAGAATCTCTTCTCGATGCAGGACGCGCGCAATCTCATCCGCTACGGCGGCATGCGGCACGATCGCGACTGGCTGCAGTTCGACTGCGCCCTCTCTTACGGTCTCGTGGAATACATGCGTACGCTCGCGATGCTGAAAGAGCACGGCTGGTCGCCGCGCCGATGCATTCCGCACGGCGGGCATCAGCTTTCGCTCAATATTGCGGCGGGTCTTGGACTCGGCGGAAACGAGTCGTACCCCGATGTGTTTCAGCCGTTCGGTGGGTTCGCAGACAACACGCCGGTCCAGGACAGCTATGTCCGCATGCCCGATGTGCCGGGGATCGGCTTCGAGGCGAAAGCGCCGCTCTATCGCGTGATGAAGGCGCTCGCGAGCTGAGCACGTTTCGGCGCCTCACGGTGAACGCGCATGTGAGTGCACGTACGCTGCTAGCGGGCGCACTGATTGCAATAGGCAAATCTCTCCAGGCAAGGCGCATGATGAACGTGGAAGACGAGCGGCCGCCGGCTGGTGTCGGCACCGAGGCGTTTGTAAAAAAATGGATGCCGCACGCGCTTACACAGCACGAGAAGTCCGAGTTCCTGATGGACCTCGAGCGCCTGGTCCTCACGCGCACGATGGAAATCGATAGACACAGCCGGCGCGCGACGACCGGCTCGGACGGGTTCGACTGGTCCGATGACGGAGCCATTGCGGTAAAGCGCGTCTGCGCGCTCGCCGTCTACAGGACCGGTGACGGCCATATCGCGATCCGCCAGGAAGGGTCAGACGGCGGGGAAGACACCGTCGTCGTGATCCCGCTCGACGTGGCCGATTCCGTCATGGAGGCAATCCAGCGGCAATTTCGCGAGCCCGTGTTCCTGCCGGCACTTTCCAGACACCCCGAGCGCTAGTCGCCGCGCCAGCCCCCACCCGAACAATTCAGCGGGGCTTTGAGCCGTACCGCTGAAGGTGTGTAATAGCCCGACCGAAGGTTCTGCAAATTTACGTTGCGCGCGTAAGGGGGAACCATGAAGGTCTGTCGGACTGCGGCGGCGTTCACTCTCGCGGTAGCTGCGCTCACGGCGGCTGACGCGAACGCACAGAAAAAGAAACAACCACCTGCGCATCCGGAGTCCTACCCGAGCCGCCCGGTGCGGATCATCGTGCCGTTTCCAGCCGGGGGCGGCGTCGATCTCGTCAACCGCATACTGTCTTCGCGGCTGAGCGAGGTGCTGGGACAACAGATCGTGGTCGAGAATCGCTCGGGCGCCGGTGGAAATGTCGGTGCCGATATGGCGGCGAAATCGACGCCCGATGGTTATACGCTGTTCGCATGCGGCATCGCCTCTCACGGGGTTGGCCCGGCGATTTACAAGAAGCTTCCGTTCGACCCCGTCAGGGACTTCGAGCCGATTTCGATGATTGGCACGACGCCGAATGTGCTGATCGTGCATCCGGGTGTGCCGGCGAGAAGCATCGCCGAGTTCATTGCGCATGCGAAGTCCACCAAAATCCCGTGGGCGACGCCCGGCGTCGGCACATCACCGCACATGACGTCGGAGTTGTTCAAGCTCGCGACGGCAACGAACCTCGCGCTCGTTCCGTATAAAGGCGGCGCGCCGGCGATGCAGGACGTCATGGGCGGACACGTCGCGGGAATGTGGGGCAATCTCGCGGAGCAAATCGCGACCATCAAGGCGGGCCGGACGCGACCGCTCGCCGTATCTACTCTGAAACGGCATGCTTCGCTGCCCGATATACCGACCATGGCCGAATCCGGGTTCCCCGGGTTCGAGGTGACCGCGTGGTACGCGAGCTGCGTTCCGGCGGGTGTGCCGAAGTCGGTACTCGACAAGCTCAACGCGGCGATCGTAAAAACGCTCAACCTGCCGGATATTCGCGAGCGCTACGTGCAGAACACCGTCGACGTGGTGCCCACGACGCGCGAGGAGCTGCGTGCCTACATCAGGACGGAGATCGCGAAGTGGACGAAAGTCGCGCAGTCGGCGGGGATATCGCTCGATTGACGATTACGCCGCAAGCTTGTGCGCGTACGCGTCGTACAGCAGGTCGAATATCTTCGAGGCTTCCCGCACCATTTCGTCGTCGCTTCGCGCCTTCAGCCTGATGGCCGTGAGCAGCGTTTCCAGACCCTTCGCATCAGGCATCGGGATGCCGCCCACATCGAGGAAGTGAACGGCCGCGCCGATCGAGGCGAGCGCCGAGTCTTTCTCCAGTCCGAAGCTCGCGAGAAGAACTTCGTACGTGACGCGGTGGCCCGCATGAGTGAATTTCGCACCGTCGAAATCGAACCCGATGGCGTGCCTGGGGCAGTCGCGCGGCCGCTCGATCCACAGGAACTTCGCGCCGCGATCGATGAAGCGCTTGATGAGCCACGCGCAAGCCAGTCGATCGACCCAGGGGGTCTTGCGTGTCGCCCACGTGCGCCTCCGATATTTCGCCGCATCGAGTCGTCGCACGCGCGCTTTCGAGGCGCGTGGTTCCCCTTCGGCGAACAAGTCATGCGCTTCTAGCTCCAGTGAGGCGAGGGCGTCTTTCGCCTGGAGCTGCGCCTCTCCCGGATAAAAATCGATCGCGCTCAGTTCCTCATAGAGGCGGCGGAGCCGTTGTATGGCGGTTTCCGCTTTGCGCTTTCCGAGCCGCGCGAGACCCGTTTTCGCGCGATGGATGTCCTCCACCAGCCTGCCGTATTGGTCATTGCGCTCGAATAGCGTACGGATGTGCGCAAGCGCTGACGACGTATTGAGGGTGAGCTCCACGGTCATCGCGAATCCGCCCGCAGACTTTACCTCCGACTCTACTTCTTCCAGCGCGGCGGTCTGCGCCACACCGACAGGCAGGACATAGACACCGTCGCGCAGCACAGCGCAGCCGGTGCTCTTGAGATTGCGCCACACACGCATTCGCACGGTCGAGTTGCGCGTGGGGAGGCTCAGGAGCAGAGCCTGGTACCGGGATTCGTTCGTAGATTCAGTCACCTTGCGCATCCCTGCAACGGTCTGAAAAGTAGGTGTTGATATGATCACATTTATGTAGTAATGTCCACACCACATCGGGCTTGGAGCAGACGCCCGGTCTATCCCAAGGCATTTCGCCCAAGGTCTGCGCAGTCCCCGGTCTCCGGGTACCGGTTTCACGCGGCGGAATGCTTCCTTTTCTTCATCGGCAACTCGAATACGCCCGGCTCCTGCAAGGGGCTGGATTCGTGTCACGCGTCCCGAGGAAGAAGCCACGCGCGAATCGGTACTGGCGGCCGAGCTCTTCGACTCGGAGGCTCAGATGACATATCAGCTCATGGCTGCGTGCTGCGGCCAATCGACATACGCGAACGACTTTCAGGATCAGAACGATCTCGACCGTTGGGAAGGCGAAGGCGGCGCGCCCGCGCGTCACCTCTTTCGGACTCATTGCGAAAAGGCACGCCGTGCCGGAGCGGGACCGACAAGCGCAGTGGACATCGGCGTGCGCGAAGCCGGGTTGGATGCGACATACATGAAAGGCGGCCACTCGGACTGGAAGGCAATCGGGGGCATAACGAAGCCGTTCTCTGAAGGAGCTGCATCATGAACACGATCGTATCTGTCGCGGTTCGAGCCGCTATCGTTGTAGCCACAGTCGCAAGCGTCAGCGTGCCTTCTTTCGCGCAGACAAGCGCCACGACCTCACCGCAGCTTCGCCACGTGTCGCCGACACCGGTCCCTGCTGCCTACCATCCACGTACGGGGAATGTATTCGTAGCGTCCGGCGCTGCGGTCAAGAACATGCAGCATTCCGCAGGTCAGCTGATACAGCGCGGATACGTCCCGATCGGCGCCGGCGACACCGTTTTGCGGCTGCGCGTGGACGCGCGGCGCGATCGCCTCTGGGTGTTGGATGTCGGCACCGTTCGGGTCTTCGATCTCGCGAAGAATCGGCTCGTCCGGACGATTGCGTTGCCCAACTGGGTGTACGCGGAAGGTGAGAATTGCCTCCCGGACCTGCAACTGGACGACCGGGGCGCGGCCTTCGTTTCCGATAACATTCAGCCAAAGCTGTGGCGCATCGACGCGGACGAGCTTTCAGTCCGTGAGCATGTCGTCATGCTGGCATCCCACGGCGCGCTCGACGTGGGGTTCAGTGCGATGACAGTGACGGAGCACGGTGTGATGTATGCAGCGATGGGGGCGCCCGGTCTGCTGTGGCGCGTAGATACGAAGAGCTTTCGAGCGGAGAACGTCGCTCTCGAATCGCGGATCTTCGGCGCATGTGCCCTCGAGACCCGGCGTGCCGAAGGATCGCGCCAAGTGACACTGTTTGCGCTCACCGCCGGCCGTAACGCGTTCGAGATGCAGCGAATCTCGATCGCACCCGGCGCCCGTGTCGCGAGCGTCGAGCCGCTGGCCGCGCGCATGCTCACAGATCATGCGACGATGATCAACTCGGGTGGCGTGTTGTTTCTTGCCGGCAAGACAGCGCCGGCGGGGGATCCGACGGGATGGCGGCAGAAAGCCGGCCGGACGTGGGTGCTAAGGCCCGTCAGCACACAGTACTGAAGATACTCACGACTCATTCACGCGAGCCGGCGTATAAACATTCGTCATGGCACGGCACCGGCTTCGCGGTTTTCTCCTGACTGTCCTGATCACGACGGGGGACGCGATGGCACAGGTCGTTAACTTCGATGGGTTGAGCCCCGGGCCATTGCCGGCCGAATGGGCGTGCGGCGTCACGGGGTCTGGTACTGCGCGCTGGACGGTGGAAGCCGACGCGGACGCGCCAAGCAAACCGAACGTGCTGAAGCAGTCGGGCGTCGGTGATTTTCCCTGGTGCGCGCTCAAGGCCGAATCGATTGCGAACGGTTTCGTGCAGGTCAAGTTCAAGCCGTTGGCGGGCCAGCGCGATCAGGCAGGCGGCGTGATCTGGCGGTGGAAGGACGGCAACAACTACTACGTCGCCCGCGCGAACGCGCTCGAGAACAACGTTTCGCTTTATTACACGGCGAACGGCCGAAGGAACACGATCAAGTACGTGGATGCCCCCGTACCGAAGAATACATGGCACACGCTACGCGTCGATTTCGCAGGGGCCAGCATCAAGGTGACGCTCGACGGCAAGGTGTACATCGAGGTGAAGGATGCGCACATCTCCGGCGCGGGCGGCGTTGGCTTGTGGACGAAAGCGGACAGCGTAACGGCGTTCGACGATTTTTCTTACGCTTCCGGCGAAACAGTGAAGCAATGACGACATGGAGCCGACGTCACGACAGGCTTGTGGGCTGCGGGAGGTCGCGGGCGCCTTCCTGAAGATCGGCGCGCTGAGCTATGGCGGTCCGGCGATTCTCGGCATCATGCAGTCCGAGATCCAGGAGAAGAGGCGCTGGCTGTCCAAGGAGGCTTTTCTCGAAGGCCTCGCGCTCGTCAACATGCTGCCCGGGCCGCCCGCGGCGCAGCTCAGCATCTACATCGGTCACGCGTGTCATGGATGGCGGGGCGGTGTTATCGCGGGGCTCTGCTTCATGCTCCCCGCTTTTCTCATACTGATGTCGCTCACCTGGCTTTACACCGCGTACGGGAACCTTGGGGCGGCGCGCGACGTTTTCTATGGGATCGGTCCGGTCGTACTCGCCATATTTGCCGTGGCGGTGTGGCGGCTGGGTCGAGTGGTCATGAAAAGCGCCGCGCAAATCCTCATCGCTGTCGCGAGTGCCGGACTGCTCGCGTACGCGCCGATCGGCATTGCGCCCGTGCTGCTGCTCGCAGGCTGCGCCGGCGTCGCTCTCTACCACTCGCGAGCATGGGGATCCGCGATCGCCGCAGCGATCCTTGTCGCGATGGCGCTATCGCATATCGTGTACTCGCCGGCCGGTGAAGCCGCTGCAGCGTCCGCCGGACCGCCCGGCCCGTGGCAGCTTGCGCTCTTTTTCATGAAAGTCGGCGCGTTCACTTTCGGCGGCGGAATCACCATCCTCGCTTTCATCCAGGAGCAGGTCGTAAACCAGTTTCACTGGTTGACGGCGCAGGAATTCATCGATGGCCTGGCACTGGGTCAGCTCACGCCGGGGCCGATATTGATGCTCGCCGCATACGTCGGCTACAGGCTCGCCGGGTTTGCGGGTGCCGTCGTGAGCGCGTGTGCGATTTTCTTCCCCGCATTCGTACTGATGCTTTCGATCGTGCCGATGTTGAAGCGCCTGAGGGAGCTTCTCTGGCTCAAAGCGGCAATGAAAGGCATCACCAGTGCGGTGATCGGAGTGCTCGCGGTATCGCTCGCGCGGCTGCTGCCTCACGCCGCGCCGGATGCGTTCACCGCGGTCGTGTTTGGACTGACGATCGCCGCAATGATGCTCTGGCGCCTGAGCCCATTGCCGCTCATGGTCGGCGGATCGATTGCCGGCGTCATCGCGCGGGTGAGGCCGCTGTAGCGCTCAGGCAGGGGCGGGTTTTGCGGCGCCGCAGCTCCAGCACTGCGTGAACTGACCTTCGAGCTTTTCGCCGCAGCGCGGACAGCTCCAGCTTTGCCCGCCGAACATGCGCGCGAAGCTTCCGTTGAGGAACGCCGCGAGCAGCTCGTTCGCAGCCTCGAATTGCGCGTCGTCGGTCACCCACACGGAGCATACGTCGAGCGGCAGCTCGCCCCATCCGCTCGTCAGAAACTCGCCGCGCACTTCGGCCGATATCCCGTGCGAAAGCAGGAAGCCCGTGATGAGATGGGCTTCGACAGCGTGTCGCGCGGCGTGCAGCTGTTTCATGCGAGTGAGGCGGGCGGCGGGACGTGGGAGGCGCCCTGTTGCACAGCCCGGCTGTGGCCCGATCCGGGGATGACCATGTGGCACGCCGCTGCGTGCGCCGGGCTCGTGTCCTGAACGGTGAGCGCAGGCTCGGCACGCGCGCAGACTTCCTCGGCGAAAGCGCAGCGCGTGCGGAAGCGGCAGCCGGACGGCGGTCCGATCGGGCTCGGCGGATCGCCCGCAAGTGGCGGCTGCTCGACATGTACGTCAGGGTCCATCGACGGGCGCGAATTCAGAAGCGCCACGGTGTAGGGGTGGCGTGCGCGATGGTAAACGTCGTCCACGGGCCCGACCTCGACCACTTTGCCGAGATACATCACGAGCACATGGTCGCTCACGTACTGCACGACGCTCAAATCGTGTGAAATGA
>DASRIK010000714.1:0-4598 GCA_035650035.1 Burkholderiales bacterium
CAACCGACCGGGCGCATCAGGCAACATCGCCACGGAGATCGTCACGAAAGCGCCCGCCGACGGCTACACGATATTGCTCGGAACAATCGCCGCGCTCGCCATCAATCCGACGCTGTTCGGCAATCTGCCTTTCGATCCGCTCAGGGATCTCGCTCCCGTCATCCGCGTAGCGGATTCCACGAACATCCTCGTCGTTCACCCCTCCGTGCAGGCAAAGACAGTGAAAGAGCTGATAGCGCTTGCAAAACAGAAATCCCTGAACGCCGGCTCTTCCGGCGTAGGCGGCACGGGCCACCTTGCGCTCGAACTTTTCAACGTGCTCGCCGGCACCAAGATCACACACATTCCTTACAAGGGCGGCGGGCCGGCGATGATCGATCTGCTCGGGGGGCAGATCAATCTCATTTTCGCGACGGCTGCAAGCGCGGTGCCGCACATCAAGACAGGCAAGATCAATGCGCTCGCGGTGTCGACGTCGAATCGCTCCAAGCTCGTGCCTGAGTTGCCGACCGTAGCCGAAGCCGGCGTAAAAGGATTCGAGGCCAATAACTGGAACGGCCTGGTCGTTCCGGCGAAAACGCCGAAGCCGATCGTCGATCGCCTGAACAAGGAGTTCACCGCCGTCCTCAACATGCCCGACATCAAGGACATCCTGTTCAAGCAGGGGCTCGACGCGGCGCCGGGCACGCCGGACGCCTTCGGTGCCTACATCAAGTCGGAAACGGCGAAGTGGGCAAAGGTCATCAAAGCTTCCGGGGCGAAACCGGAGTAGCGCGCAGTCAGGAGTCGAGTCGATGAAGTTTCGAGCACCCGGATCTCAATCCTTGCGTAGCCTCGCCACCCTTTGCTTCGCAAGCGCGGCGTGCGCGCTTGCGGCACCGGCCTGGAGCGCCGAATGGGCACCGCAGAAACCGGTCCGCATGATCGTCGGTTTTCCTCCCGGCGGGGCCACGGATCTCGTCGCACGACAGATCGCGCCGAAAATGTCGCAGGGTCTCGGTCGCCAGGTGGTTGTCGAGAACCGCCCGGGCGCGAACGGCGTGATTTCGAACGAGCTCATCATGCGTGCCGACCCCGACGGTCACACGATGGGGTTCGGCCACATCGGCACGCTCGTGATCAGCCCCGCGATCACGAAGGTTCCGTACGACGTGCAGAAGGATTTCGCGCCGATTGGCCTGGTGGTATCGCTGCAGAACATCATCGTGGTGACTCCCTCGCTTCCGGCGAAGACGCTGAAGGACTACCTAGCGCTCGCGAAAACGAAACCGGGACAGATGTTGTACGCGAGCTCCGGCAGCGGCAGCCCCGGTCACCTCGCCGCCGTGCTGCTCGAATCGATGACGGGCGTGCAGATGACGCACGTTCCGTACAAAGGCGGCGCGCCCGCCATCGTCGATCTGATCGCCGGCCACGTTCCGTCGTTTTTCGCCGTGATCTCCACCGCCGTGCCGCACGTGCGCTCGGGCAAGATTCGCGCGATCGCCGTCACGGGCGCGAAGCGCGCCGAGGCGCTTGCGAATGTGCCGACCGTCGACGAAGCGGGGATAAAAGGGTATGCGGCGACGAACTGGTACGGCATGCTTGCGCCGGCCGGGACGCCCGGGCCGGTCGTCGACCGGCTGAACCGCGAGATCAACACTGCCCTCAAGGCCCCGGACGTCGTAAGCTATCTCAAGGACAACGGGATCGATCCGGCTCCGAGCTCCCCGGCGGAATTCGCGCGCTTCGTCTCCGCAGAGCAGAAGAAGTGGACGCCGATCATCAAGAAATCCAACATCAAGGTGGAGTGAACCCGCGGTTCACTCCACCGAGTGTGCAGTAAACGAACAGAGGGACACCCACGGTTTCCCTCCGAAACTCCTTTCCTTCGGCGATCTGACGATCGCTCCGCAGCCCAGGGAGATTGCAAATGTCCGACCACGTCTACAAGCACATCGAGCTCACCGGTTCCTCGAAAACGGGCATCCAGGACGCGATCGAAACGGCTATCGGCCGCGCCGCAAAAACATTGCGCGGCATGCACTGGTTCGAAGTGACCGACACGCGCGGCTATATCGAGGACGGCAAGGTGGCATACTGGCAGGTGACCGTCAAAGTGGGCTTTACACTCGAAGAGTAGTCCGATGAAAATCCTCGTCCTGCCCGGCGACGGCATCGGCCCCGAGATTACCGATGCCACCTTGAACGTGCTCGATCGCGCAAACGCGAAGTTCAGGCTCGGACTCGAATGGCAGATGGCCGAGATCGGGCTCGCATCGCTGAAGAAGCGCGGATCGACGCTGCCTGACGACGTGATGGAAGCCGCGCGTGCCGCGCCCGGGATCATTCTCGGGCCCGTCGATCACCTGCAATATCCGCCGCGCGAGCAGGGCGGGATCAATCCATCGGGCGAGCTTCGGGTAAAGCTCGATCTCTTCGCAAATATCCGGCCCGCGAAGTCGCGGATGGGCGTCGGCCTCACCGGGAAACCGGTGGACCTCGTGATTTTCCGCGAGTGCACGGAGGGCTTCTACGCGGACCGCAACATGTTCATGGGCCGCGGCGAGTTCATGCCCACACCCGATGTAGCGCTGGCGGTGCGCAAGGTGACCGCGCGTCAATGCAATCGGATCGCGCGCGTCGCCTTCGAGTGGGCACGTAAACGCCGCAAGCGCGTCACGGCGGTTCACAAAGCGAACGTGCTGCACATCTCGGACGGCTTGTTCCTGCGCGAAGTACGCGCGGTCGCGCAGGATTATCCGGACATCGAGCTGGACGAAAAAATCGTCGACGCGATGGCCGCGCTCCTCGTGCGAGATCCTTCGAAGTTCGACTGCATCGTCACGGGTAACATGTTCGGCGACATCCTTTCGGATGAAGCGTCGGAAATCTCGGGGAGCCTCGGTCTCGCGGGCTCCGTCATGGCCGGAGACGACGCATGCTGCGCGCAGGCCCAGCATGGATCAGCGCCGGACATTCAGGGGCAGGACAAAGCGAATCCGACTTCGCTGATTCTTTCGGCGGCGATGCTCTTCGACTGGCTCGCGGACCGGCACGAGCGCGCCGAGTTCAGGAATGCGGCGAACGCGATCGAATCGGCGATCGATACGGCGCTACAGTCGCCCGACACGCGGACCCCAGACCTCGGCGGAAAGCTCGGCACGCGGGCGTTCGGAAAGCAGATCGCCGAACGGATTTAGCGTCAGCCCGGCGGGCCCTTCAGCTCAACCGTATTGCCTTCCGGATCACTGATGTAGATCGACGGGCCTGTCCCGTCCGCGCCGTAGCGCTGCTTGGTCTCACCCGGCACCACGCCGTGTTTGATCAGATGCGCGATGACAGCGAGCTGGTCGAACGGCTCCACGCGCAGACAGAAGTGATCCATGTTGCGGCCTTCCGCGCCGGGGGCCGCGCCACCTTTGCTGCCGAGCTCTCCGTCGATCGTGACGAGATCGATGAGCGACTGGCCCGCCCGGAGCTGGATCAGCCCAAGCTCCTGCCTCTGGCGCTCGATCCTGCAGCCCAGAACGTCGCAGTAAAAGCGCGTCATGCGCGTCGCATCCTGCACGCGCAATACGACGTGGTCCAAGCCCAGAACGTGAATCATGGTTCGGACCGCACGCCGTCACTTCACCCTATTTGCGAAACACGACTTCGTATCTGCCCATGTTCCCGACGAGCCGATTTCCTTCGACTTTTCCTTTGAAGCCGAACGAGCAATCGCCCGCAGTACCGCCTTTGGCCGTGGAGCGCACGCCGATGACGTCGCCTTTGACGCTTCCTTCGACGGGATACTCACCGCGGCAACTGCCTTGATGCAATGTCGCGGTTCCTTTTACTTTGCCGCCTTCTGCGCTGTTGATGACGAGCGTCACACCAAATCGTCTCTGCCCTCCCGACCCATAAACTTCATAGTCGCCATTGTAGGTACCGGCAATCGACTCCTGCGCGAAAGCTGTCGTCGTTGCGCATGTCAAGGCAATGCAAGCGCTGGCAATCAGGAGCTTCATAGTTCCCCCTATTCAACAGCTGCGGATTACTTCGTGATGTCTCCGAGACAGAGATATTTCACTTCGAGAAACTCTTCCATCCCGTACTTCGAGCCTTCGCGCCCGATGCCCGACTCCTTCACGCCGCCGAACGGCGCGACTTCGGTCGAAATCAAACCCGTGTTGATGCCGACCACCCCTGACTCGAGCGCCTCGGCCACTCGCCACACGCGGCCGATGTCGCGACCGTAGAAGTACGCGGCCAGGCCGAACTCGGTATCGTTGGCCATCGCGATCGCTTCTTCCTCGGTCTTGAAGCGGAAAAGCGGCGCCACGGGACCGAACGTTTCTTCGCGCGCGACCATCATCGACGGTGTGACGTCGACCAGCACGGTCGGCTGGAAGAACCGACCACCACGCTCGTGACGCTGACCGCCGACGACGACCTTCGCGCCCTTCTTGGTCGCATCCTCGATGTGCTCTTCGACCTTGAGCACGGCCTTATCGTCGATGAGCGGGCCCTGCGTCGCGCCGGGCTCGAGGCCGTTCATCGGCGACAGCTTCCCAACGGCGGCCGACAGCTTCTGCGCGAAGGCATCGTAGACGCTGTCCTGCACGTAGATGCGG
>DASRIK010000715.1:0-5045 GCA_035650035.1 Burkholderiales bacterium
TGTACGACCGTGAGGCAAGGCCCATGCCGTCGCCGGGTCGCACGCCTGCTGCGTATTCACTCCGTAGCGCAGTACGGACTTTCGACTAAGCCAACAGTCTTTCTGAAGTGGAGCGCGAAATGCACCCCGCGGCGCATGGAAATCATCACCACGATGAAAGAGGGGCTCACCGCAGTCACGAGCGAACCGTGAGCGGCGAGGGAGCACAGGACGCCGCGCACTTCCATGGGGCCGCTCACAACCGAACCACAGCTGAGCCGGCGCGCCCGCCGACTATCGGAACGAAATACACCTGCCCGATGCACCCGGAAATCGTGCGCGATTCGCCGGGAGACTGCCCCATCTGCGGCATGGCGCTGGTGTCAGTTGCCGGCACCGGCCCAGCGGACGATTCCGCGCTTCGCGATCTGACGCGGCGATTCTGGATCGGGACTATCTTGACGATTCCGCTCGTGATCCTCGCCATGTCGCCCATGGTCGGCTTTCACGAGCCGTTTGGCCTTACGCCACGTGCCCGCGGCTGGGTCGAATTCGTGCTCGGCACGCCCGTGGTTCTATGGGTAGGCTGGCCGATCCTGCAGAAGTTCTGGCGATCCCTGGTGAACCGCTCTCCGAACATGTACACGTTGATCGGCCTGGGCGTGGGTCTGGCGTATCTATTCAGCCTCGCTGCTGTTTTCCTCCCGGGGCTTTTTCCGCCCGAGTTTCGCGAGCACGATGGCGCAGTCGGGACCTACTTCGAAGCGGCTGCCGTGATTGTGACTCTCGTGCTGCTCGGAGATGTGCTCCAGCTCCGTGCCATGGGGCGCACAAGCCAAGCGATCAGCGAGCTCCTGCGGCTTGCACCGAATCTCGCATGGCGCGTGCGCGATGATGGGAGCGAAGAGCAGATACCGCTGGAAAACGTGGTCGCAGGTGACCGGCTGCGTGTGAAACCTGGTGAGAAGATTCCAGTGGACGGCACTGTGCTTGAAGGGTCGAGCCGTGTTGACGAATCGATGATCACCGGCGAACCCGTGCCTGTCGCCAAGGCGAGCGGCGACAAGGTAACGGGGGCTACGGTAAACGGCACCGGTTCGATCATCATGCGTGCTGATCGTGTCGGGTCCGAGACGTTGCTCGCACGTATCGTACATATGGTTGCCGAGGCGCAGCGCACGCGCGCGCCGATCCAGCGATTGGCCGACCTTATCGCTGCGCGCTTTGTCGAGGTGGTGGTCATGATCGCCATCGTAACGGCAGCCGTCTGGTGGTTCTTCGGACCCGAGCCTGCGGCGACATACGCCCTGCTGAATGCCGTAGCGGTGTTGATCATCGCGTGTCCGTGTGCGGTCGGCCTGGCAACTCCGATATCGATGACGGTCGCCATGGGTGAAGGCGCCCGCTCCGGCATTCTCTTCCGCAACGCCGAAGCGATCGAACGGATGCGCGAGATCGATACCCTCGTCGTGGACAAGACCGGCACCCTCACGCTCGGTCGCCCGGCGCTCACCGACCTCGAGACGGAAAACATCCGGCGCGAAGATGCGCTTGCGCTCCTCGCTTCCGCGGAGCAGCCATCCGAGCACCCGATCGCGATCGCAATCGTGCGGGCGGCGAAGGAGAGCGGGATGCGCATCCTGTCCGCAAGCCGTTTCGAAGCATTCAACGGCCTCGGCGTCGAAGCGGTCGTGGACGGCCGACGTGTGCTCGTGGGCAGCCGGGCTTACCTCGCGCAACACCGCATCGACACCCAACCGTGGACCCCACGCGCCGAAAGCCTGCGCGCTCAGGCGAGAACCGTCGTGTTTCTGGCCGTCGACGGAATGGCGGTCGCGATCGCCGCGATCGCCGATCCGATCAAGGACAGCACACCGGAAGCGATCGCTGTGCTCAAGCGGGCCGGCATCCGCGTCGTGATGTTGACCGGGGACTCACAGCGCACCGCGGAAGCCGTGGCGCGCGAGCTTGGCATCGAGGAAGCCATCGGAGAAGTGCTGCCCGACGCGAAGGCAGAGCACGTGAGACGGCTCCAGCAGCAAGGCCGCAAGGTGGCGATGGCGGGGGACGGCATCAACGATGCGCCGGCGCTTGCGCAAGCCGACGTCGGCATTGCAATGGGGACCGGCACGGACGTCGCGATGGAGAGCGCGAGCGTGACGCTCGTCAAAGGCGACTTGCGCGGCATAGCGCGCGCGGCGGGCTTGTCGCGCGCGACGGTGCGCAACATCCGCCAGAACCTGATCTTCGCCTTTGGCTACAACGCGCTCGGCATACCGATCGCTGCGGGCGTGCTCTATCCATCTTTCGGCATCCTGCTCTCGCCGGTGTTTGCGGGCCTGGCGATGGCGCTGAGCTCGGTCTCGGTTGTTACCAACGCTCTGCGGCTGAAGCGGCCGCGGGCGAGGACGGGAAACGCGTGAGCTGACACGAGCCCGGGCGCCAGCACAGCGGGGCTATAGAATGTCCCGCCGATGATTCCGTGGCTCGAGAACGACCAGCCGTTCCCGCCGGTTCACCACGCGCTTCGTGAACCGAACGGACTCCTCGCGGCAGGGGGTGACCTGTCGACCCCGCGGCTGCTCCAGGCGTACCGTCGCGGTATTTTCCCGTGGTACAGCGAAGGCCAGCCGGTCCTCTGGTGGAGTCCGGAGCCGCGCATGGTGCTCCGCCCAGCGGACGTCGCCGTGTCGCGCTCGCTACGCAAGCGCCTCCGTAACGCCAGCGCCGAGATACGGACGGACACGGCTTTCCGAGACGTCCTGAGCGCGTGTGCGGCGCCGCGCGCAGGCCAGGCAGGGACGTGGATCACGCCCGAAATGGCGACGGCGTATACCGCGCTCCACCATGCGGGCTATGCGCACTCGGTGGAAACGTGGGCTGACGGCGCGCTCGTGGGCGGGCTTTACGGGGTGTCGATCGGCAGGATGTTCTTCGGCGAATCGATGTTTTCGCGCGCACCGGACGCGTCCAAGATCGCCCTGGTCCATCTCGCTCGACAGCTCGAACGCTGGAAGTTCGGGCTCATCGACTGCCAGATGGCGACCCCGCATCTCGCCTCGCTCGGCGCAAGGGAAATACCCCGGGCCGAATTTATGCGAGTGCTGACAGAATTGGTAAACTATGCGACTCGCTTGGGCGCCTGGCGCTTCGACGATGACCTATTTGACTGAATTCCCGCTGTCGGTCCTGCAGTTCTACGCGACAGCGCCCTATCCGTGCAGCTACCTGCCGGAGCGAATGGCCCGCTCGCAGGTGGCAACCCCAAGCCATCTTATCGACGGCTCCGTCTACAGCGAGCTCGTTCGCGCGGGATTTCGTCGAAGCGGCGCGTTCACCTACCGTCCATATTGTGACCACTGCCGGGCCTGCGTGCCCGTACGGATCGTCGCTGAGGAATTCCGGCCGAATCGAGCGCAGAAGCGGACGGCGAAGCGGCACGGCAACCTGACCGTCCAGATGCTCGATCTCAAGTACAGCGCCGAGCACTATGCGTTGTACCTCCGGTATCAGTCGCGGCGCCACAGCGGCGGCGGCATGGATCAGGACAGCCGCGAGCAATACCGCCATTTCCTGCTGCAGAGCAACGTCGATTCGCGTCTGATCGAGTTTCGGGAAGACGGCGCGCTGCGGATGGTGAGCATTGTGGACGAGCTGCAGGACGGGCTCTCCTCCGTTTACACCTTCTTCGAGCCGGACGTACCGGGCGCGAGTTTCGGAACCTACAACATTCTTTGGCAGATCGAGCTCTGCCGAAAGCTCGACCTGCCTTACCTGTACCTTGGCTATTGGATCGCCCAGAGCCGCAAGATGGCTTACAAGATCCAGTTCCAGCCGATGCAGGGGCTCATCGAGGGTCGCTGGCAGGGGCTCGAAACCAAGGATAGCCCTCAATAGCGGCATGTCCTACGCTTTGCTCCGGCCGGCGCTTTTCGGGCTGGCACCGGAGACCGCGCATCACCTCACACTCCGGTCGTTAAGCGCGCTCCAGCGCCTTGGACTCGTTCGCCCGCCCCAGCTCGCCGACGTCACGTGCTCGCGGACGGTCATGGGGCTCGCTTTTCCGAACCCCGTAGGCCTCGCTGCCGGGCTCGACAAGAATGGTGAGTACATCGACGGGCTGGCGGCACTCGGCTTCGGATTCATAGAGATCGGCACGGTGACGCCGCGCCCCCAGCCCGGGAATCCGCCTCCGCGCCTCTTTCGGCTGCCGGAACGCGCGGCTCTCATAAACCGGTTGGGATTCAACAATGACGGGGTCGATCAGCTCGTCGAGAACGTGCGCCGGTCGAGCTGGCGCGGGATCCTCGGCATCAACATAGGCAAGAACTTCGATACGCCAGTCGAGCGTGCCGCCGACGACTACCTCGCTTGCCTGCGCAAAGTCTATGCGCTTGCAAGCTACGTCACGGTGAACATTTCGTCGCCGAACACCAAAGGCTTGCGGTTGCTCCAGGAAACTCAGCAGCTCGATGGCCTTCTTGCGGCGCTTCGCGCCGAGCGGGAAGCCCTCGCGGCAAGCCACGGCAAGCGCGTCCCCCTTGCTCTCAAAATCGCCCCCGACCTCGACGCGAGCCAGATTTCAGCCGTGGCGGACCTGCTGCGGAAGTATGGTATCGATGCAGTAATCGCGACCAATACGACGGTCGACCGTGACACGGTCGCAGGAGTGCGCCATGGAGATGAAACAGGCGGATTGAGTGGTGCCCCCCTTACGGGCAAATCAACGGCCGTCGTGGCCCAGCTTGCGCGTGAGCTCGGGCGCGACGTCCCCGTGATCGCCGTCGGCGGCATCATGACTGTCGCTGATGCAGCATCGAAAATCGCTGCCGGGGCGGTACTGGTGCAGCTCTATACCGGCCTCGTGTACAGGGGACCGAGGCTCGTCAGAGACTGCATCGAGGTACTCTGCCGGCCGGCAGCTTCAGCCGCGGCTCGCGGGGCGTCCGGCACGCTCGAATCCCCGCCGCAGCGTCGCCCACTATGAGTGCGGCGCTGTCGAAGCTCACGATCAGTGATTCCGTTGCAGTCATAGACGAGCCTCGCTGTATCGGTTGCGCGCTCTG
>DASRIK010000716.1:0-2887 GCA_035650035.1 Burkholderiales bacterium
TCCTTGGGCATGCGGGCGGTCTTGATGCGCTTCTCGATCTCGTCGAGATCGGCGCCCTCGTCCATCTCGCCCAGCTCCTTCTGGATCGCCTTCACCTGCTCGTTCAGGTAGTACTCGCGCTGGCTTTTCTCCATCTGGCGCTTCACGCGCCCGCGGATGCGCTTCTCGACCTGCAGGATGTCGAGCTCGCCTTCGACGAGCTTCAGCAGGTGCTCGAGCCGGTGCTTCACGTCGAACATCTCGAGCACTTCCTGCTTCTGCTCGAGCTTGAGCGGCAGGTGCGCGGCAATCGTGTCGCCCAGCCGCCCCGCCTCGTCGATACCCGCGAGAGAAGTAAGGATTTCGGACGGGATCTTCTTGTTCAGCTTCACGTACTGGTCGAACTGCTGGATCATCGTCCGCCGCATCGCTTCGGTCTCGTGATCCGTCGCATTGTCGGGCGGGAGCGGCGTGATGCCCACGGCGAAGTGCGTCTTGAGGTCGATCACTTCGCTGATCCGCGCGCGCTGGCTGCCTTCGACCAGCACTTTCACGGTGCCGTCGGGGAGCTTCAGCATCTGCAGGATGTTCGCAATGCTGCCGATCTCGTACAGGTCTTCCGGCGTCGGGTCGTCCTTGGCCGCGGATTTCTGCGCGACCAGCACGATGCTCTTCCCGGACTCCATGGCCGCTTCCAGCGCCTTGATCGACTTCGGGCGCCCGACGAAAAGCGGGATCACCATGTGTGGGAAAACCACCACGTCGCGCAGCGGCAGCAGCGGAAGCTGAGTCGGACCGGCGCGGGTTTCTTCAGGGAGAGACATCGAGGTTCACCTTTACGCTGGAGAAGCTGAATACATTGGGGGAAACGGCCCGCAAATCAAGCGGGGAAACGGGACGGACACCTTTTCCGCCTTGGGCGGCAAAGGCGAAGAAAACGTGTGCGCCCGGCTACTTATACGCTGGAACCAGCCACTTTCGGCTGGTCCGAATAGATCAGCAATGGTGGCGCATCGCTGAGGATCGTGCCTTCATCGACGACGACCTTGACCACGTTCTCGAGCGAAGGCAGGTCGAACATGGTGTTGAGGAGGGTGTTCTCCAGGATCGAACGCAGCCCGCGCGCACCTGTCTTGCGCTCGAGCGCCTTGCGGGAAACCGCTTTCAGCGCACCGTCGCGCACTTCGAGCTCGACGCCTTCCATGGAAAACATCTTCTGGTACTGCTTGAGCAGCGCGTTTTTCGGCTGCGTGAGAATCTGGATGAGGGCGGCTTCGTCGAGCTCCTCGAGCGTCGCGACGACGGGCAGCCGGCCTACGAATTCCGGGATGAGACCGTACTTGATGAGATCTTCAGGCTGCACGTCGCGCAGCGCTTTCCCGATGTCCTTGCGATTGTCCTTCGAGCGCACTTCCGCGCCGAAGCCGATGCCGCCTTTTTCCGAGCGCGCACGGATAATCTTGTCGAGACCGTCGAACGCACCGCCGCAGATGAACAGGATGTTCGTCGTGTCGACCTGCACGAACTCCTGGTTCGGGTGCTTGCGCCCGCCCTGCGGGGGCACTGACGCGATGGTGCCTTCGATCAGCTTCAGCAGCGCCTGCTGTACGCCTTCGCCGGACACGTCACGGGTAATCGACGGGTTGTCCGACTTGCGGGAAATCTTGTCGATCTCGTCGATGTAGACGATCCCGCGCTGCGCCTTCTCGACGTCATAGTCGCACTTCTGCAGAAGCTTCTGGATGATGTTCTCGACGTCCTCGCCGACATAGCCGGCCTCGGTCAGCGTGGTGGCGTCGGCCATCACGAAAGGCACGTTGAGAAGCCGCGCGAGTGTCTGCGCGAGCAGCGTCTTGCCCGAACCGGTCGGGCCGATCAGCAGAATGTTCGATTTCGCGAGCTCGACGTCGTCGTTCTTCGCGATCGTCTTGAGCCGCTTGTAATGGTTGTACACGGCAACCGAGAGGATTTTCTTCGCGACGTCCTGGCCGATCACGTACTGATCGAGGATCAGCCGGATTTCGTGCGGGACCGGAAGATCGGACTTCGCGCCTTTGGCGCCGTGCTCACCCTGGGTCTCCTCGCGGATGATGTCGTTGCAGAGCTCGATGCACTCATCGCAGATGAACACGGAGGGGCCGGCGATGAGCTTCCGCACTTCGTGCTGGCTCTTCCCGCAGAAAGAGCAGTACAGCAGTTTTTCGCCGCCCACTTTGTCTGACATGCCCGCTTTCCCCACGCTAGCCCTTCCCTTCTGCCGCCTTCCGCCGACCCCGACCGCTGCCCCCGAGCCCCATGCAGCTCAGACGCATTGGACCCTCACACCGTCGCATCGGTTCGGCTGGTCAGAACCTTGTCAACGAGACCGTAACTTACTGCCTGGGTTGCAGACAGGAAGTTATCACGATCCGTGTCTTTTTCAATCGCCTCGATCTTCTGGCCGGTGTGTTTTGCAAGGATTTCGTTGAGCCTTGCTTTGAGGTACAGGATCTCCTTCGCGTGGATCTCGATGTCGGAAGCCTGGCCCTGAAAGCCGCCCATCGGCTGGTGAATCATCACGCGCGAATTCGGCAGGGCGAAACGCTTACCGTTCGCGCCAGCCGCCAGGAGCAGCGCGCCCATGCTTGCGGCCTGCCCTACGCACAATGTGGACACATCCGGTTTGACGAATTGCATCGTGTCGTAAATAGCCAACCCGGCGGACACGGAGCCCCCGGGAGAGTTGATATAAAAGGAAATATCCTTGTCGGGATTTTCGGATTCCAGGAACAGCAGCTGCGCGACGATGAGATTCGCCGTCACTTCGGTGACCGGACCTACTAGGAAAACGACCCGTTCCTTGAGCAGGCGCGAATAGATGTCATACGCGCGCTCGCCACGGCCGCTCTGCTCGATCACCATCGGCACG
>DASRIK010000717.1:0-6384 GCA_035650035.1 Burkholderiales bacterium
AAGCGCCGTGGGTTTTCAATCAGAGCGTCATGGGCGACCGCTGGTTACTCAACTACTGCCCGCACCTCTTCCAGGTGCCTGGCTACCTGCCGGTCAACGACTACACGAAAGCAGCGCAAGCGGGTGATTACAACAAGGCTATCGAGATCGCACGCAGCCTCAATCCACTGCGGACCGTGCTTTCGAAATGGATACCGGGTTACGGTCGTGCCGGTCGTGTTCCTGCGGCCGAACAGAAATACTGGATCGAGCTGCTCGGTATGAAAGGCGGGCCCGTGCGAGCCCCTTGCACCGAGCTTTCCGCGGACGACAAGCAGCGCATGCGCGCCGATCTGGAAGCGACGGGGCTATTGGAAAAAGCGCGCGCGGCGCGCGGTAAGCCGGCGCGCCGCGCGGCTTAGCTGCTGACCATTGCTGCCACTGTGCTGAGGCGCGGAGCGACCGCTACCGCGCTGCGAAGCAGTAGAATTGCCCCGCCCCGCCCGTCGCGCGAAGGTTATCCTGGCTGCAGCCTTTACTCGGGTGCGACGAGTTCCACGAGCGTGACGCCTCGTCGTCGCGCAATCCCATGCGGTCGTGATGACCGACCACGGCGCTGCCTGCCCCGGATTGTGTCCAGTTGCCGCACGTCATGTCCTTGTCGGGCGGGAACGCTCTCCCGTCCGGTGTCGAACCCGTGAGAATATCGTGCTGGTTGACGGGATCGCCGCGGCCCGGAACGATCTCGCCGCGCTCGGTCAATGCCGTTTGCTTGGTAAGGTTATTGCTCGCGCTGTGCAGATCGTCGATGCTGCGGGCGACTACGACGCCTTTCGCGTTCTGCCACGGTCCGGGCCCGATGCGATCGCGGGCGTTTACCGCCTGGCCGGCGCCGACCGCGCTCGTGCTGAGATAGGCCCGCCACACCCGGCTGCCGCCGGCGTCGACGCTACCGGCCAGCGTCTGACAATACTTGTCCGCGCCGGCAAGGCCGCCCAGGTTCGCGCCGTTACCGGGCCCGTTACTGGTTACGAAAAACGTCATCGGATTCTTCGGGCCCGACTCCAGCATCGCGCACGAAGCGGACAAGAGCGCGGCAGCTGCTGCGACCGCGAGCTTGGCTTTGTTGTTCATCACGAGGTCCTCCAGGATAAGATTGAATCCGGCGCAGGGCGTCGGGACGACAGATTACCCGATAAAATTCCCGGATGGATCTCGCCGCCGTTGCGAACTGTTTCAGGAACCTCGTCATTCGGGCAGAAATCGGCCTGAACCGGGCGCTCAGGCGCCAGTTCATCCAGCGCGACCGCACGCTTTTTCACATCGAGACGAGCAGCGCCTGCAATCTGAAGTGCCGCTTCTGCGCGTACACCAAGAAGTCGTCACCCACGGTGAGCATGTCGTACGAGACGTTCATCGACGTCGCCCGACAGGCCATCGCTCTCGGCTATCGGCGTTTCGAACTGACGCCATGCACGGGCGACGTTTTCATGGACAAGACGATCTGGCAGAAGCTCGAGTTCCTCGAGCAGCATCCCCAGGTCGACTCGTACGAGTTCTTTACGAACTTCACGATTCCCAGGCCCGACGCCGTGGAACGGCTTGCCAGCCTGAAAAAGCTTCGTCATCTGACGGTGAGCATCTACGGGCACGATCTGGAGAGCTTCATGAAAATTGCGGGGGGCACGCCGAATCTCTACAGGCGGCTGCTTGCGAATCTGGAAGCGCTGCTCGGGGTGAGCAGTCGCGCTTCATTCGAGCTTGCGATCGGCCTGCGCTCGAGTCGCAGGCGCCCGAAAGGGGCGGGGAGCGAGTTGCTCGAGCTCGTCGAGCGTTTTCGCGCGTCGGGCATCGACATCTGGGTCGCCCCCGGCATCTACAACAACTGGGGTGGCTACATATCGCAGAAAGACGTCGAGGGCCTCGACATGTACATCAACTCGACGGAAGGCACGTTCAAGTACGGCGCGTGCGAGAAGCTTTTCAATTCCGTCCAGGTGACAGCGACGGGCGTGGTCAACGCCTGCGCATGCCGCGACGTCGACGCGACGCTACAGATCGGTAACGTGAAAACGACGCCGCTCTCCGACATCGTGTCCCCGGACAATCCCGAGTACATGAAAATCATCGAGGAACAGCAGCGCGGCGAGTTCAGGCCGATCTGTCGAAGCTGCGACTTCTACAAGAGTATCTACCACCATCGCTCCCACTACAGGCGCGACGGCATTCAGACCATGAATCTCGACGAGTTCAAGCAGCAGATTGCCGCGCGGCGGGCTGCCGTCCGGAAAATACCCGTGACGAGTGACTAGCCCCCGGTGCACCACAGCTCGTAGAAATGCGGCCGCATGCCCGGCTTGGCATACAGTCCGCCGCCGAGGTTCACGAAATGCAGCCCGATCTTCTGCGCGTACCAGCTCGCATCCCGCACGTACACGTCGAAATCGGTCCCTTCGGGCGCACAGATCTCGCGTGCGTCGGCGGCCGTCAGCACTTCGAGAAACAGGAAACGCCGGCTGAGCCGCGCGAGATTCTCGATCGCGAGCTCGCACTCGTGGTCCGGCAGGTACTGCAGGACCGCCTGGCAGATCACGAGATCGAAGGTGCGGCCGGGCGAATACGTACGCACATCGCCACGCTCCCAGCCCAGCTTGCGGCACAGATGCGAGCTGAACTCGACGCCGGTATATCGGACGCGCTTCGCATGTTTCGCGAGTGCCTCGCGCCACAGCCCCAGGCCGCAGCCGAGATCGAGCACGGTTCCGATGCTCGAATCCATGTGCTCGACGTAGGCGACGACAAAGCGCGCTGCCTTGTCCGCGATGTACTGGCGGGTCGTAATGTCCTCGCCGTACCACCTGGAGTAGTACCCTGCATTGAACCGGCTCTCGCGCGCGGTGGCGGTGCTCATGACTGGCTTCAGCGGTCTATAGTGCAGGCCTGTGCGTCGAGTGGCCGGCCGCATGTTCGTATGCGTTCGCGGCGCGGAAGAGCGTCCTTTCATCGAAATAGCGGCCGATGAGCTGGATCGAAACGGGGAGCCCTGCTTTCGAGAAGCCTGCCGGAAGCGCGATGGCGGGATGCCCGGTCAGGTTGAAAGGCCCGCGCGCCTGCCGTGGATATGTTCGCGCAACGCTTTCCTCGTCGTCTATCCGGCACGCCGTGTCCATTGCATTCGCGCACAGCAATACGTCCACGTCCCTGAAGACGTTCTCCACGGCGGCGATCATTTCGTTCCTGCGTCGCTGAGCCTGGATGTAATCGCCGGCGGTGAGGAATGCGCCGGCGAGGAGCTTCCTTCGCGTCGCCGCCGCATAACTTTCCGGTCGTTCCTGCAGCCATTTCTCGTGCACGGCCCATGCCTCGGCCATGAGGATTACGCGATGAACTCCCGCGATCTCGCGCAGTGGAGGGAGCGTCACATCGCCGACAAGCGCGCCTTCGCGCTTGAAAGTACCGAGCGCCTGCTCGATGCCCGCAGCAACTTCGGCGTCGGCCTGTATGTCGCGCTCGTGAAAGTGACGCACGAAACCGATGCGTAACCCGCGCATGCCGCGCTCCAGATCGCGCGTGAAGTCGCGGCCGACGGATGGTGCGCTGCCCGGATCGGCGGGGTCGTGGCCGGCGATCGCGTCGAGGAGCAGGGCCGTGTCGCGCACCGTGCGCGTGAGCGGCCCCACGTGGTCGAGCGTAAACGCGAGCGGAAACACGCCGCGACGCGACACGAGCCCATAGGTGGGTTTCAGTCCGACGATGCCGCAAGCGCCTGCCGGGTTACGGACCGAGCCACCGGTATCCGTTCCGAGGCTCAATGGAACCATGCCTGACGCGACCGCCGCGCCCGAACCGGACGAGGAGCCGCCAGGATGGTGCGCGAAATTCCATGGATTGCGTGCGGGCGGAAATGGAAGATCGAATGCCGGTCCCCCGTAAGCGAATTCGTGCAACGCCAGTTTTCCGAGAAGGATCGCGCCCGCGCCCCGCAAGCGGCTGACTACCGCTGCGTCGCTACGCGCGACGCGATCGAGCCCGATTTTGGAGTGGCACGTGGTCGGCAGCCCCGCGACGTCGATGATGTCCTTCAACGCGACCGGGACGCCGTGCAGCGGGCCGCGTATGCGGCCCGCGCGGATATCCTTTTCAGCATGACGCGCCTCTTCGAGCGCGCGCTCCGCGCCGACATCGATGAATGCATTGATACGGCGATCCTGTTTGTCGATGCGTGCAAGCAAGGCCTGCACGAGCTCGACCGGCGCGAGCTTACCCGCTGCATAAGCAGCTCCGATCTCCGCCGCGGTGAGCCAGTGCGCTTCGCTCATGACCCGGCTCCTGCCCGCATCGGCGGCCACGGTTCGAGCGCCGCATCATCGACAGCACTGAACGCACTGCGCGCGTCAGCTGCGGATTTCGCCCCGGCGAGCACGTCATCCCGATATTGCGCGACCGCTTTTTCCAGTCCCGCGGCTTCTGCAACGCGCAAGATGTCCTCTTGATCGAGCTTTTTCAATTTTCCCCTCCGATATCCTTCGCTCAGCAAGGCTCCAAGCGTAAATCGCGAGTGTGGGCTCCGTCCAGCACGCCGACGACTACGTCTCGAAATAGACTAGCCGGTGTGTTCCCCGATCATGCGTTCGATCGCCGATGTACACGCGGCGCAGAAGTAATCTGTCTGAAGGGAGAACATGTTGCAGTTCACTTCGGACCGGAACATACCTCTCGCGTACCCGGCAGCGCCTTCGAAAAAGCCCACTTGCCGCAAAGAGCCGTTTTTCGCGAGCAGGGCGGCCTGGCGCCCGCTTTCCGCAGCCATGAACTGCTCGATGACGGATTCGTCGGTGCCGGAGGCGCGCAGCTTCGAGTATCGCGCCACGTAATCCGCGAAGTACCCGTCGTACTCCGCTTTGTTCCAGCGCTGCAGCTCAAGTGCGCCACCGGATCTGAGAGGCTGCCACTTCGCTGCCTCCGGCGAGAGGGTCACGTTCGGATGCCAAGGCTCGACGTTACCGCGATAAACCGGCCCGTCACGAGCGGGAATGTAGTACTCGTCGGCCAGCCCGCCGATCACGTGCGCAAACTCGTGTATGACGAGATATCTGGCTGCTCCGCTGTCGATCGCGACGACGGCCGGGCCGCCGAAATAAGCGCTGCCGCCGTAGCGGCGCGCATTCACGATGACGAGGAGGAAATCGTACGGAACGGCGGATGCGGCCTCACACAATGCGTGGTGGTCCCGCACGGCCAATATGCGTTCCGCTTCATCGGTCCCGTACGCGGAGCGAAAAGCCGTGTCCTTGCGCACCCCGAGGTAAGCATCTGTTGCACCGCTTTCGGTGCTCGGTGTGAAAACCGAATACACATTGAAATCGCGCATGCGTGCGGCGAAGGGCTGCACGGAAAAGAGATAGCTGGCGGCGCGATTCGCGTCCGCGACGAACTTCGGATACTCGTCGCTTGCGTATCCTTCGGCAACGATCGCGATATCCGCTTTCGCAGGCGACGGTCCGCTGACGAGGATCGCGTCGACACGCGGCGTGAATGCAGACGGGGAACGATCGATACTTCCGTCGGCAGGATCGAGCCCGATATCCCTCAGCAGCTGAAAAGTGCTTCCGACCCGGCGCTTTTCGACCGCGGCACGGAGGGGTCGCTGCGGAAGCGGCAAGCGTATGCTGAGCGTCGTCGCCGCCGCTCGTGAGCCGGGGTCGACGTTGGAATCGAACCCGGTGCGAAATAGCAGCACACGGTCCTGCTCGTCGAATACGGAGAGCCGGTAGTCGCCCCAGTCGAGCGCCTCGTCGAGACGCGCTTTTCGACCGGGCCAGCGAGGCTCGGCGCGCAGCCGCGTGAGGTCGAACTCGTCGATGCCGTTTCGCACGAGGTGCCGGAACTCGAGCCGCAGCGCACCCTCGCTGAAAGGACGTGGTGTCGGCTGCGGATCAGCGGGTCGGCAGCCGGTCTCGACCAGCGACGCACCGGCTGCCGCTATACACGCAAGTGCTCGGCGGCGGTGGGGCGAAAAAGTGCTCACATGGCCCAGCAGCGGAGCCCCGCGGTTCAGCTTCTGAATTTCGTGCCGGCTTTGCGCACCGCCTCGACGATCGCATCCCCCATCTGTACCGTCGTCGCTTTGCCGCCGAGATCGGCAGTAAGGTATTTTCCGTCGGCAATGACAAGATCCATGCCGCGGTCGATGAACTTCGCCGCCTGCAGTGCCCTGGGCTCGTTGCGCTTGCGGCCGAGCCAGTCGAACAGCATCTGGCCGGACATGATCAGCGCATAGGGGTTGGCGATGTTCTTCCCCGCAATGTCCGGCGCCGAGCCGTGCGTCGCCTGCGACATCGCGAGCCGGTCGCCCACGCACAGTCCGGGCGCGAGCCCGAGCCCCCCCACCACGCCCGCGCCCTC
>DASRIK010000718.1:0-5026 GCA_035650035.1 Burkholderiales bacterium
GCAGGCGGTAACGGCGATCGCTTGCAGCGAGCACGCCCCCGAGCCCCATGAGAATGCATCCGATCCAGATCCAGCCGACGAACGGCTTCACCTGTACGCGTACGATCCAGCCGCCGGACTGGAGCCGCTCGCCCAGCGCCACGTAGAGGTCTCGCGTGAACCCCCGGTCGATCGCGGCCTCGGTCATCACCATGCGCCGCACTTCATACACGCGCTTCTCGGGGTGCAGCACAGCGATCGCCTCGCCGCGGCGCGTGACGCTGAGCGTAGCCCGCGCGGCCGTGTAGTTCGGCCCGCGTACTTCGGCGAGTCCATCCAGCCGGAAGACATACTCGCTGACCTGCACCGTCTCACCGGGTTTGATCCGCACTTCCTGCTCGCGCTCGCACGTCTTTACGACCGCGACGCCGAAGATGAAGACGGCAACGCCTATATGCGCGAGCAGCATTCCGTAATGTGCGCGCGAAGCCGTGGTGAGCGCGCGCAGCCGCGCTGCCGCCCCGTCTCTCGAACGCATGCGTATCCACAGCGTCGAGAAGCAGGTCGCGAGCACCCAGGTTGCGAGCGCGACCGCGAGGCCCGACCGCCACGACCCGGGCATCGCAACCAGGATCGCGATGAGGCCCGCTACAACGCTCGCGATCGCAGGCCAGGAGAGGTGCAGCGTGAGGTCGGCCAGCGTGCCCCTTTTCCACGGTACGACCACGCCCATGCCCATGAGCGCGATTGCAGGCACAATCAGCGGGAAAAACACCGTTTCGAAGTACGGCGCGCCGACCGATATCTTGCCCGCGCCGATTGCATCCAGGGCGAGCGGGTAAAGAGTGCCGAGCATCACGCAGCCGGCTGCGACCGTAAGCAGCAGGTTGTTGCCGGCGAGCGCGCTCTCGCGCGAAAGGAGATCGAAACGCCCGCCGCCGCGAATCGCCGGCACGCGCCAGGCGTATACCGCGAGCGACCCGCCGATGGTCAGCGCGAGCAGCACGAGAATGAAGATCCCGCGTTTGGGATCCGTCGCGAACGCGTGGACCGACGACAGCACGCCGGAGCGTACGAGAAACGTGCCGACAAGGCTGAGCGCGAACGCAGCGATCGCCAGAAGCACGCTCCAGCTGCGGAAGCTTCCGCGCTTGTCGCTCACCGCAAGGGAGTGCACGAGCGCGGTGCCCACCAGCCATGGCATGAACGAAGCGTTCTCGACCGGATCCCAGAACCACCATCCGCCCCAGCCGAGCTCGTAATAGGCCCAGAAGCTTCCGAGCGCGATGCCGAGAGTAAGGAAAGACCAGGCGACGGTCGTCCACGGTCGCGACCAGCGCGCCCATGCCGCGTCGAGCCGGCCGGAGAGGAGCGCTGCGATTGCAAACGCGAACGCGACCGAAAAGCCGACGTAGCCCATGTAGAGCAGCGGCGGATGGAACACCATGCCCGGATCCTGGAGGAGCGGGTTCATGTCGCGCCCCTCGGCAGGCGGCATTTCCAGCCGTATGAACGGGTTCGAAGCGAAGAGCAGAAACACGAGGAACCCTGCCGAGACGAGCCCCAGAATCGCGAGCACGCGCGCCGTCATGCTCTCCGGCAGATTGCGGTTGGCGACACTCACGACCGCTGACCATCCAGCGAGCATGAGCATCCAGAGAAGGAGCGAGCCTTCGTGTCCGGACCATACTGCCGCGATGCGGTAGTGCAGCGGCAATGCAGTGTTCGAGTTCGCAGCGACGTACGCGACCGAAAAATCGTTGGCGATGAATGCATAGGTGAGACACGTGAACGCGAGCCCGACAAGAGCGAACACCGTCTGTGCTGCGGGACGGGCAACGGTCATCCACGCAAGGTGGTTTCCTGAACTGCCGAGGAGCGGCAGCACGCCCTGCACGAGCGCGATGCACAGGGCGAGCGAGAGCGCGAGTTGTCCGATTTCAGCAATCATCCGGGAGCGAAGAGCTTATCGTTCTATTCGACGTGTCTATCGCAAATCGCATGCCAGTCAGCGCGCCGCGCGCTCGCGTGCGAGGGCCGCTTCCCATTCCCATAGCGCTGCCTGCGCCTTGCGCAGATACGGATCGTTCGGCTTGGTCAGGTGGACATACGTCCGCATCGCCCCTACTGCCCCGCCCATATCCCGCAGCTGTTCGAGTGCAACGGCGAGTCCGTAATACGCATTGAGCTGGTTCGTTCGTAAAGCGATGGCACTTTCGAAGAAGTCACGAGCGGCCGCGTGGCGCTCGAGGCCGAGCAGCGCGTAACCCATGTTCACGTGCGCTTCGGGCATCTGCGGAGCGACCTGGAGCACGCGATGAAACGCGGCGGCCGCATACTCGTACTCGCGGGCGTGCAGCATCGCGACGCCCTGCATGAATCGCTGGTGGATGTCGGCCTTCTCTTCCGGTGTATGTTGCTCGCCCGGCGAGGTGCGATGCCCGTGCAGGATCCACCCCAGGCCCGCGCCGCCGATGAGGATCAACGCAAGGACCGCTAGAATCACGCGCAAGCGCACGTCCGTTATCGCGCGTGGTCCGCTGCGAGGAGCGATCGAGGGGATCGTCATACCATGCCTTTGTGCACGGCGGTCGAGACGAACGGCACGCCGAAAAACGTGACGAACGCGAGCACGAAAATCCCTATGACGGCGCAGGCGCGCAGCCGTGGGCCCGCCCGGAGCGTCACTCGAAGGTGCAGAAACGCAGCGAGCGCGAGCCAGGTGAGAAATGACCATGTTTCCAATGGGTCCCACGCCCAGTAGCGGCCCCACGCGTCCTGGGCCCAGATTGCGCCGACGATCAGCATGAGCGTCTCGAACACGAAGGCGAAAGCGAGGAAGCGAAACGCAAGCTCTTCGAGTGGCACGTCGGCGGGCAGGGTGGCCAGTCGTGTCGCGAACACGTTCATGCTGCGCAGCAGAATGAGCGCAGCGATGCCGACCGCGACGAGCGCCGCACCCAGGAAGAGTTTGCCGAAGCCGACGTGCGCGTATAGCCACACGGTGCGGTAGGTCGGTGGCAGGTGTCCGTCCTGTTCGCCGACCGCAAGCAGCCACGCACCGAGGACCAGGACGACCGCGAGCACGGCCGGCGCTGCCGCACGTACGGCGCGAATGCGCCACCACGCAATCGCGTAGACGAGAAGCAGACTCCAGATATTGCTCGAGAGCACCTCATAGAGCGTGATGAATGGGCCGTGGCCAAGCCGCGTCCAACGAAGGGCAAGCGCGATGGTGTGCAGCGCGAGTCCCACGGTCATTCCGAGACCGACGGCACCTTCGGCAGACTGCCCGCACGCGATCGCCCGCAGCGCGCTCGCTAGTGTGCCCGCATACGCGAGCAGAGCGAGCCACAGCAGCGCTGTTTCGAAGGTGAAGGTCTCTAGCATGGCGACATCCAGGAGCGCGCCGCAAAACGGCTCGCGAAATGCCACGCCAGGCCGGCTGCCGCGACGAGCGAGGCGACAACGAGCCACGGCAACGTCCAATCCGAAAACACGGTGTAACCCATCCAGGTGGTCAGGCCTTCGTACACGAGCGTTCCCTGCGCAAGGTCCATGCCACCGCCGGGTGCCAGTTCCACGCGGCGCGCACCCTCACGCACGATGAGCGTATGCCGCTGTGGCAGACGGAACTGCGAATGCCGCTCGGGATCGAGGAGCATCTCGTCGAACTTGAGCATCAGCCACAACTTCGCGTCCGCGCCGGGCGGTGTCCATTCCTGCGCCTGTCCATGTTCGTGCAACGGATAAGACGGCAGATGGATCGTGCCGCGCTGCACAGGCGAACCGTTCGCGGGCTGCCAGCGAACAATCGGCGCGAAGCCTTTGTTGAAGCTCGTGTAGAAGCGATAGCCGAACAGGGTGAACGGCACGTCATCGCCGACGACGCTCTCGCGTTCGAAACCGCTCTCGTCGCGCCATACGATGCGATTGGCGGTGCGGCCGCGTTTCACGCCCGGTGCGTAATCGATGGCGTAGCCGGCGTTGGTGAAGCGCACCTCACCGAGCTTCGAGCGGTGCCACGGCGCGGCTTGCGTGCGCGTGAGCACGCCTTCGAACGTATCACCGGTCGAAAGCTCGAGCTCACCTTTGAGATGCGTCATGCGGCCCATGGCCGCAAGCAGCAGCACGGCGGCAAGCGCCAGGTGAAACACGAGCAGCGGCATGCGGAGTCTGAAGGCCGGGTGGGCGGCGATCGCCGCGAGGAGGTTCACAGCGAGCAGCGCGCACGGAACGGCGATCAACCATGTCGCGGGCCATTGCGTGAGGTTCACTGCGACGAGCGCCGCTCCGAGTAGCCCGAACAGCACCAATGTGAGGCGAAGTGAAGCGACGGTTCGCAACGAGACAGCTTCGGCACGACGTGCGTCGAAATAACGCTTCTGGGCGGCCTTCGCGGCGGTCACGGCAGGCTCCCGCAGGCTTCGTTGCTGTCGCGCATCCAGTCCCTGCCGCTCTGGCCGTTGCCGGGCGCGCCCGCCGAGCCGCAGTCCGACTGACGCCACTGGCCGCTCGCTCTGAAGTTGCGGACCTTGAGGGCTGCGTTGAGATAGTAGGGCTCCCGGTTGTACGGCGCTGTCGTGTTGTTCTTGACCTGAGTGCCCGCAGCAAGGCCCGCTTCGGGCCCGACGTCGTTCAGGTTCACGAGCAGCGCCTTGTTCTTCCAGCCGTGCGGGACGGCCACGTGACACCACGTGCAGCGCATGCGTCCGATCTTGTCGGCGTGGAACGAATGGCCGTCTTCGTTTTTATCGGTGAGCCAGAAGCCGGTGCGCGTCTCACCGCGTGTCGCATACACGGTATAGCTGTGACACTTGAAACAGAGGCCGCTCGCCTGCTGACCCGACCCCGTAAGCGAATCCCAGGCGCCTTTCAGGATGAAGTTGTTGCTCGATCCGTGAGGGCCCCAGGGCTTGCCGTCCTCACCGCCATCCGGGATCACCGAATTGGTGGCGGTCACGTTCGAGCCATGACAGTCGCTGCAATACATGGTCTGAGAGCCGACGGCGTTCCGCCATGGAAGCTGCCAGTTATTCGCGCTCAA
>DASRIK010000719.1:0-9477 GCA_035650035.1 Burkholderiales bacterium
AAATAGATGGCGGCGGACTCGGGACCGGCCCCGCTGCCCTCCTCCCTTCCCAACTCGCTGCCGCGTCCGCCCGGCGAGCTCGAGGCACTGCGCCGTATCTGGCAACCGCCAAGAGGCTTCAGGCTCGTCACCGCCATCAACAACACGTACATCGGCGTGTTTTACATCGGCACGGCTTTTCTCTTCTTCGTGCTCGCCGGCGTGCTCGCGTTGTTGATGCGCACCCAGCTCGCCCTGCCGGAAAACAACTTCCTCGGACCGAACGTCTACAACCAGCTTTTCACGATGCACGGCACGATCATGATGTTTCTTTTCGCCGTGCCTGTCGTCGAGGCCGTGGCCGTGCTGCTGCTTCCGAACATGCTCGGCGCGCGCGATCTTCCTTTTCCGCGGTTGTCCGCTTTTGCCTTCTGGGCCTATTTCTTCGGCGGCATCTCTTTCTTCTGCAGCCTTTTCTTCGGACTCGCGCCGCAAGGCGGCTGGTTCATGTACCCGCCGCTCACTACGACGACCTATTCACCCGGGATCGCCGAAGACTTCTGGCTGCTCGGCATCGGCTTCATCGAGATCTCCGCGATCGCGGGAGCGGTGGAGATCATCGTGGGGGTGCTGCGGACCCGGGCTCCGGGGATGACGCTCGAACGCATGCCGATATTCGCCTGGGCGATGCTCGTTTTCGCGGTGATGGTGGTGTTCGCGTTCCCGGCAATCATTCTTGCGACGGCACTGCTCGAGCTCGAGCGCGCTTTCGACTGGCCGTTCTTCTCTCCGGCCCGAGGTGGCGATCCACTGCTGTGGCAGCACCTGTTCTGGTTTTTCGGTCATCCCGAGGTCTACATTATTTTTCTGCCGGCGGCCGGGATGGTCTCGATGATCGTTCCTACGATGGCAGGCAAGCCGCTCGTCGGCTACAGGCTCGTCGTGCTCGCGCTCATCGGCAGCGCGTTTCTCGCCTTCGGCCTGTGGGTGCATCATATGTTCGCGACCGGCATACCGCGACTGTCGCTCGCATTTTTCTCCGCCGCGAGCATGGCGGTCACGATACCGAGCGCGATCCAGGTTTTTTCGTGGATCGCGACTTTTGCGGCAGGCCGCACGCAAATGAAAACGCCTGCGCTTTTCATACTGGGTTTTCTGTTCACGTTCGTCCTGGGTGGGCTCACCGGCGTGATGGTCGCCGTGGTGCCATTCGACTGGCAGGCGCACGATACGTATTTCATCGTGGCGCACCTGCACTACGTGCTGTTCGGCGGTCTGGTGTTCCCGCTGTTCGCGGCTTTCTACTACTGGACGCCAGCCGTAAGCCGAAACGCGCTCTCGGAGCGCGTGGGCCGCTGGGTCTTCGGCCTGGTGTTCATCGGCTTCAACGTCACATTTTTTCCAATGCATATCACAGGGCTCGCAGGAATGCCCCGTCGCGTCTATACCTATGCTCCCGGGTTGGGCTGGGACACACTCAACCTTGTTTCCACCCTCGGCGCTTTCCTGATTGCCGCGGGTGTGCTGCTCTTCATCGTCGACGTCGCGCGTAGGTTCCGATTGTCCTTCGAGAACCACGCCGGGAATGTCTGGAATGCAGGGACTCTCGAATGGTTGCCCAACGGCTATTACGCGAACCGCAGTATTCCGATCGTGACGAGTCGCGAGCCGCTCTGGGACCAGCCGAATCTCGCGAAAGACGTGGAGGCAGGCCGCTACTATCTGCCGGGCGCGCCGACGGGCGGACGCGAAACGCTGATTACGAGCGCGATCGATGCGAAGCCGCAGTGGATTTTGCAGATGCCGTACTACGGGTGGGCGCCGGTCACCGCTGCCTTGTTTACTGCGGCCTGTTTCCTTTTGCTGACGGTGAAGCTCATTCCGGCCGCCCTCGTGTGCGCCGTCATCGCAATTGCGGCTCTCGTGCACTGGGCATGGGAGCTCGACCCGGGGCCATCGCATCCGCCAGTGCCGATCGGCGGCGGTATCACGGTGCCGGTTTACGTGACCGGTCCATCGTCGCAATCGTGGTCGGCGATGATCGTGCTGATACTTGTCTCCGGGGCGCTTTTTGCCTCGGCCGTCTTTTCGTACCTGTATCTCTGGACCGTATCTCCAGAAGTATGGCCGCCAGCCGATGCTCTGCCTGACATCGGCTATGCCGGCGCGGCGGCGCTCCTCCTGCTGCTGAGCAGCGCGAGCGTCGCATATGCGAGCGCCGCTCTCTCCCGCGACGCGCGTGGCCGTGCGCTGACAGCGCTCGCCGCGGGCGTCCTCTTACTCGTCTGTGCAAGCACTGTCGACGCCTACGCGCTCTGGCAAACAGGACTTTCCCCGAGTGCGACGAGCTATGGTGCGATCGTGTATACGGCTTTCGGGCTGCAGGCGATTTATGTAGCCGTCGTCGTGTTCATGGCGTTCTATACGCTGGCGCGCGCACGGGCGGGACTGCTCGACCGCGCACGGCGGGTAACCTTCGACAACACGATGCTCCTGTGGCATTACACCGTAGCGCAGGGCCTCACCGGTCTCTTGCTCGTCCACGGCTTTCCGCGGTTCGTCCCGTGATCGTGCATACGACCCCGTTCACCCGAATTGCCTTGCGTATCTGGTCGGGCGCGATCATCTGGGCAATTCATTTCACGGTCATCTATGGGTTCGCTGCGCTTGCATGCGCGCGCGGCTATGCGGACCTCAAAGTGTTGGGGATGAGTCTCGTCACGTCCGGAGTGCTCGGCGCAACGACCCTTGCGCTTGTCGCGGCGTTGGCGATTGCACGGCGCGCGCTGCGCAGCGGGGTCGAATCGTTCGAAACCTGGATGACCGCCGGTGTCGCGGGGCTTGCGTCGCTCGCGATCGTGTGGGAAGGACTGGCGGCTTGGTTCATCCTGCCGTCGTGCGGATGACTTACAAGGGATTCCGGATGTCTCGGAGCGATTTTGTGGTCACGTGTGCAGCCGCCCTGCTCTGCGTGAGCGTCGTTGGCTGCGAACGCGGAGCGCAATTACCCTCAGGCGTCACCGGCAATGCCGAAAACGGCAAGCTATTGCTACGCCAGTACGGGTGCGGCTCGTGTCACTCGATTCCGGGCGTAGCCGCAGCCAAAGGTAACGTGGGCCCGCCGCTCGATGCGATCTCGAAGCGCGTATACCTCGCAGGCGTGCTGCCGAACACGCCGCAGAACATGGCGCGATGGATACGTGCCCCGCGGGAAATAGATCCACGCACGGCGATGCCGAATCTGCAGGTTACGGAGGGGCACGCTCAGGACATGGTGGCGTACCTTTATCGTCTGAGATGAGCGACGACGTCGATGCGCGTTCAACTTCAAACGCTCATGCTTGTGCTGATCGGCCTCTTTGCCGGAGCGCTCATCGTCGGTGCGGTCGCGCTTTATGCGGGCTTCTATAACGTCGCAGCAACGCACCAGCATTTTCGGCCGACGTTCTGGTTGCTGCAGACCGGTTTGCGCGAATCGATCGAGCGACGCGCACGCAGAATCGAGCCGCCGCCACTCACCGATCCAGCGCTAGTCGATCGTGGGCTGGCGCTTTACCACGCGCAGTGCACGCAGTGCCATGGCGCACCCGGTTTCCCGCCGCAGCTATTCGCCCTCGGCCTTACGCCGGTGCCGAAGAACCTCGCGCACGCTGCGCGCGAACGCACGAGCGCGGAGCTTTACTGGGTCATCAAGAACGGCATCAAGATGACGGGCATGCCCGCATGGGAGTTCCGGCTGTCGGATCGCGATCTCTGGGCGGTCGTCGCCTTTTTGCGCGAGCTTCCGCTCATCTCGCCGGAGCAATACGCCCTGCGCGTCAATGGCGAAACGCGTCCATCATTCCCGACTGCGGACGAGCCACGGAAAACATCGGATCCGGAACGCGGCAAACTCGCGCTCGAGCAATACGCCTGCACGACATGCCATCGCATCCCCGGTGTCGTAGGAGAGCAGGCGCCGGTCGGACCTCCGTTGGACCGCATCGCCGCGCGTCAGTACCTGGCGGGCGTCATCCCGAACACGCCGGACAATATGATCCGCTGGCTCCGCTCGCCTCAGCAGGTACATCCTGGCACCGCCATGCCCAACCTCGGCGTCAGCGACCGCGACGCGCGCGATATGGCAGCTTATCTGTACACCCTCAGATGAGATCTATCGCGCGACGCACGAAGGGATCATCGTCGACATGATCTGGCAGCTGGCGCAGTCTTCAGGTTTTGACCGGGCGTTCGAGGCGATCGCCAAGCGTATCTTCGACGTAGATGCGCTGGACGATCACCATGGCGCATGCCGTGAGCGGTGTCGCGAATATTACGCCGATCACGCCGAGCAGCGTTCCGAGCACCACCTGCGCGCTGATCGTGAGCATCGGCGGTATGTCGACGCTTTTCTGGTAGACGAGCGGCGAGAGCAGATAGCCTTCGATCGACTGGATCGCCCAGTAGAGCATCACGACGTAGAAAGCTTCGCGGCTGCCGACGGTCGATGCAACCAGCACGGCGGGTATGGCAGCCACGATCGGTCCTACGTACGGCACGAACTCCAGGACGAACGCGATGAGGCCGAGCGCGAGCGCAAGCGGAATACCGAGGAGCCACAGACCGGTCGTCGTCATTACGGCGACACAAATCATGATCACGAGCGTGCCCGTCAGCCACGAGCGCAGCGTGTCGTGCAGGTCGTCGAGAATTTCTTTGGCACGTGGGCGATAGCCGATCGGAACAAGCCGGAGGAAGCCGTGCCGGTACAGACGTGGGTCGGCTGCGACGTAGAGCCCGACGAAGACGCTGATGATGAGGCCGGACACGCTGCCGAGCACGGCGCCAAACAGCTTCCCGAGCGCACCGACACGTTCCGCGGAAATCTGCGGATCGCCGAGCACCGCGAGCACCTGCTGACCCCAGCCGTATTTTTCGAGCTGGGTGCGCAGCTCACCCCACAGTTTGGTGAGGCTGCGCCCGAGCGCGTCGAACTGCCCTGCTATTTCCCCTGACAGGTACCAGCCGCCGAAGCCGAGTATTGCTGCGAGCGCGAGCAGCACGATCCAGATGGACCATTTTTCGGGTATGCCGGTGTGCTCGGTCAGCAGCTCCCCGAGACCGCGCAGGAGTATTGCGAGCAATATGCCGCCAAAGATGAGGAGCAGCATGTGGGAAGCAGCCCAGATGGCAAGCACCAGCAGGACTGCGGAGGCGGCGATCGCCACCGCCACGACGACGCGACGGGTGTAGGACGGGGTGACGCCATTCGAGCGGGCTGCCATGGCGCGCCGAATGCAAACCGCATGCCGCCGGAAACAAAACGGCCTGCATGAATGCAGGCCGTTTTGGCTGGACGGTGCGCTCGCAGCGCACCCTGCCCTCTCAATCGAGCTTGATGTTAGCCGCCTTGATGACCTTCGAGTACTTCGCGATTTCAGCTTTGATCAGCCGCTCGAGCTCGATCGAGCTTGCGTTGTGCGCCGACTCTGCACCGTTTCGTTCGAACTGCTCTTTCATCTCGGGCGAAAGCGCGATTTTCACGAGCTCGCTGTGGAGCCGGTTGACGATCGCGATCGGCGTGCCTTTCGGGGCAAAGAAACCGAGCCACAGCGACACTTCGAATCCCGGATAGCCCGTCTCCGCAACGGTGGGCACATCCGGCAGCGCCGGCGAGCGCTTGGCAGTGCCGACCGCGATCGGGCGCGCCTTCCCGGATTTCGCATGCGGCAATACCGCCGGCATGCTTCCGAAAAGTGCCTGAACCTGACCACCAAGAACCGCGGTGCCGGCAGGTCCGTTGCCGTTGTAAGGCACGTGCGTGATGTCCAAACCGGCCGCGGACTTCAGCATCTCCATCGCGAGGTGAGTGGTCGAGCCGGTGCCGGCCGAGGCGTAGTTCCATTTTCCGGGGCTCGCCTTCACGAGTGCGACGAATTCCTTGAGCGAGTTCGCCTTGACGCCGGGATTGAGCACCAGAAGATACGGCGTGGATGCGACCAGCGTGATCGGCGCAAAGTCCTTGATGGGATCGTATTTCAGATTCGAATACGCAGCCGGTGCAATGACATGCGTGCTCGTCGTGCCCATCGTGAGCGTATACCCGTCGGGGGTCGCACGCGCAGCGAGCTCCGTTCCGATCGTGCCGCCTGCGCCGCCGCGGTTATCGATGATGACCTGTTGGCCGAGCCGCTCCGAAAGCCGCTGCCCGACCAGCCGAGCAATGATGTCGGTCGAGCCGCCCGGCGGAAACGCGACGATCAGCCGCACGGGTTTCGTCGGATAACCATTCTGCGCGGGCGGTGCCGAGGCGGCGAGCGCACTGCTCGCGTGCCCGAGAGCGGCGAGCACGGCGAAAGCACATGTAATACGGGCATAACCTTTCATGAATCCCTCCTGTTATTCCACCTTGAGTAAACCGGCTTTGACGAGGCGGGAAACCTTCGCCGCCTCCTGCCTGACGAACGCCTCGAAGTCTTCGGGCTTGCCGCCCGCCACTTCGAGACCGAGCTGATCGAGCCGTTGCTTCACGTCGGGCAGCGCGAGTGTCCTGTTCACCTGCGCGTTCAGCCGGTCGACGATCGCACGCGGGAGTTTCGGTGGGCCGGCCATGCCGAACCAGACGATCGCTTCGGCATCCTTGATCCCCGACTCGGCGAGCGTCGGCACATCAGGCAGCAGCGGACTGCGCTTCGCGCTCGCGAGACCCAGCACTTTCACGCGGCCCGCTTTGATCTGCGTCTCCGCAGTGACGGTCGTCGTGTGCATGACATGAATCTGACCGCCCATCGTGTCGGCCATCGCGGGACCCGAGCCTTTGTACGGCACGTGCACGACATCGACCCCGGTCGCCGCCTGGAAAAGCGCAAGACCGATGTGCAGGCTGCTGCCGTTGCCCGACGACCCCCAGCTCACTTTACCGGGATTCGCTTTTGCGTACGCGACCAGCTCTTTCGGATTGCTCGCGGGAAACTTCGGGTTCGCGAGGATGAGCAGCGGCGCATAGCCAATGAAAACGATGTTCGTGAAATCTTCGACTTTGTAGAGCGGCTTCTTCAGCAAAAGCGGGGTGTTGACGCTCGGGCCCGGATTCGCGAGCAACAGCGTGTAGCCATCCGGCACGGCTTTCGCCACCGTATCGGCGCCGAGCGAGCCGCCCGCGCCGGGCCTGTTGTCGATCACGAACTGCTGGCCCCACGCGTCGGTCAACTTCTGCCCGACGAGCCGCGCGATGATATCGTTCGACGCGCCGGGCGTGAACGGCACCACCCATCGCACGGGTCTGTTCGGATAAGCGCCTGCCGCTTCCGTCGTCGCCGCTCCGGCGGACGCGGCAATGAAGAGTGCTCCAAAACCAACCGCGGTGGAGCAACGAATGCCGCGCCACATGAGCTTTCCTCCGTTGTTATAGGTGCATCGCCCCTTTGGGGCGGCAAAGTCTAACGCGATTTAACGCGCAAGGCATCGGGATTGATGACATTGACCGGTTTCCCCGCGGCGAACGCGAGGACCTGATCGAAAGTCGAGGAAAACTGTGACTCGTAGCCGTTGAGCTCGACGTAGCCGAGGTGCGGCGTCGCCACCACGTTGTCCATGTGAATGAGCGGGTGATTCGCGCCCAGCACAGGCTCGTCCTCGAACACGTCAACCGCCGCCATGCCCGGGCGACCTTTCTTGAGCGCCTCCACCAGCGCGCCGGGCGCGATCAGGCCTGCCCTGCTCGTATTCACGATGAGCGCGCTCGGCTTCATGCGCGCGAGATCTTCCGCGGTGACGATGCCGCGCGTTTCCGCACGGAGCCGCAGGTGCAGCGAGATCACGTCGGATTGCTCGAAGAACGCTTCACGGTTCGCAGCGACCGCATAACCGTCGGCCCGCGCACGTTCTGCGGAGCTTTCGCGGCCCCACACCGTCACGTTCATCCCGAAGGCCCGGCCATAACCCGCGACCACGGCGCCAATCCGGCCGTAGCCGTAGATGCCGAGATTACGTCCGCGCAGGCCGACCCCGACCGACGATTGCCACCGGCCGGCTTTCAGGGCTGCGACTTCCTGCGGAATGCGCCGCATGGCCGCGATGACGAGCCCCCACGTGAGCTCCGCCGTCGCATACGACGGCTTGCCGGGATGAAGATCGGACGAGAGCACGATGCCGCGCTCGGTCAGCGCATCGACGTCGATGTGCGGGTAGACGCTGCGCTGGCTGACGATCTTCAGCTTCGGCAGCCGCGCGATGAGCGGCGCGCGTATCGGCGTGCGCTCGCGAATGAGAACGAGCGCTTCGGCGTCTTTCAGACGCTCTGCGAGCACATCCACGTCTTTGGTGTGGTCGTTCCAGATGGTGACGTTATGGCCTTCGAGCTTCTTGAATGCATCGAGCGTGCGCACGACGTTTTGATAGTCGTCGAGTATCGTGATGTTCATTTCTTCTCCGTGAGTAACCAAGCCGGTATGCATTTTGACGCCTTTCCAGCCGGTGCGCGCTGTTGCACTTCGGCGAGGGTGCTCCTATTCTGTCCGGGGTCGTGCTCGAGCGAACGTCCGGTGCGTCGAGGATGCACTGCGTTGTGGAGGAGGCATGCATTGACAAAGACCGCCACATTCATCTGCATTTCGGCTGCCGCCATTTTCTCGACCTGTGCGGCACCATCCTGCGCCGCGACGACCGAGTATCCGTCACGTCCGATCCGCTTCATCGTGCCGTCCGCGCCCGGAGGAACGCCTGACATCATCGCGCGCGTCGTCGGCGCTGAGCTCTCGAAGCAGATGGGCCAGCAGGTGGTGGTCGACAATCGCGCCGGTGCCAACGGCGCGATCGGCCTTCACCTGCTCGCGAGGGCCGCGCCAGACGGATACACCATCGCTTATGGCCCGGTCTCCGCCGTCGCGGTCAATCCGAGCGTCACGAAGCTCCAGTACGACCCATACAGGGATCTCCAGCCTGTCGTGCAGCTCGTTTTCGGCATGCACATACTCACTGTCAACCCTTCACTCCCAATCAAGTCCGTTCAGGACCTGGTCGATTACGCGAAGGCGAATCCGGGAAAACTTTCCTTCGGGTCGTCCGGCAGCGGCTCGACTCAGCACGTCGGGATGGAAATGTTCAAGTTCATGACGGGCACCCAGATGGTTCACGTACCGTTCAAAGCCATACAGGCCGCGATCACCGAAGTCATCGCAGGCCGTGTGCACCTCACGTTCGATAATCTCGCCTCCATGACTCCCCACGTGCAGGCGGGCCGCGTGCGCGCATTGGGCGTGACGGGCCTCAAGCGATCTCCCGTTTTGCCGGAGCTCCCCACGATCTCGGAGGCCGGTGTACCGGGTTTCGAAGTGATCACCTGGAGCGGTGTGGTCGTGCCGACCGGTGTGCCCAGAGCGATCGTCACGAGACTGAACAACGAAATCAACAGGGCGCTCGCCTCTGCGAGCGCAAAAGAGAAGCTCGGCGCCATCGGTTACGAGCTCGTCGGCGGAACGATCGAACAGTTCACCGCGCTCGTCCATCGCGAGATCGCGA
>DASRIK010000720.1:0-11394 GCA_035650035.1 Burkholderiales bacterium
ACGTCTTTTGCGCGCGCACGCTGTTTCGCGTCCTCGGCGTGTACCGAAATCAGGATGTGACCCTCGCGTAGCTTTCCGTCGTAGCGCTTCGCTTCGAATTCGGGAATTCCCATCCCGACCAGGCCGCCGATGAGGCCGCCGGTCGTTCCGCCGATCGCAACGCCCGCGAGCGCGGCCATGAGCGGCCCTGCGGCGAGAAACGGTCCAATGCCCGGAATGGCGAGCGTTCCTATGCCGGCGAGCCAGCCCAGAACGCCGCCCGCGCTCGCGCCGACAAGTCCGCCTGCGGTCACGCCTTCAGGCGTTTTGGTGTGCTGCTCGAACGCGAGATCACGTGTGCCCGAGCGATCGGGGAAGAGCACCGAGATGTCTTCGTCACTGAACCCCATAGTCTTGAGCTTGTCGACGATGTCTCTCGCGACGGCTTCGGTTTTGGCGATGCAAAAAACGGCTTTGGCCATATGCGCTCTCCTGGAGGATTTGCGCTTTCTTCTGCAACGGGTATGCCTGCACCTACCACTCGAATCGGAGTCGCGCGAGCCTCGAAATCCAGGGTTTCTTCGCGGCGAACAGGTCCATGCCGTCAAGGGTGCCGAGGGGCCGCAAAGCAGCTGCGCGGCGGGTGCCGCGCAGCTGTCGAGCGCGGGCTACAGCAGTCCCTACCCGTAGCGCCTCAAACGAGCGGCGTCGATCAGACGGAGCGGCTGCTATGCCATCGCTCGAAAAACGTGCGGTCTCGCAACATCGCCCAGACGGCGAAGATGCTGCCATCGCCTCGTGCGCACCGTTCAGTTTTACTTCGAACGTCGTGCACGCGTTCCGATCTAACCTTTCGGGAGCTCGGACGATATGAACGATCTGCCTCTGCAGTACGGACGAAAAACAGTGCGGCTGGTAGGCGTCGCCTCTGGCTACGGTGCGGCAGATACGCGATGCGCCGCAGGGCCGGATGTCGTGCGGCGATCTACTCTCACGCTGCGGCTGCGGCGGCGAGGACTGTGCGTACGATGGGCCGGCACTATACGGCCGCGGTCCGCATCTCACGCGATGGAGCGCAGCGCCGTACATGACGTGTGCGTGCGGCTCGCGGAGCGTTTGCCCGGCATTATCGCTCGTCGTGAGCTGCCGGTCGTGATCGGCGGCGACCATAGCTGCGCGATCGGCACCTGGAAAGGTATCGCGAATGCGACGCGTGTGCACGGCGCAATCGGCCTTTTGTGGATCGACGCCCACATGGACGCGCATACGCCGCAGACGAGCAGAAGCGGAAAGTTGCACGGGATGCCGCTCGCGTGTCTGCTTGGCCAAGGTCACCCGGAGCTCGTCGCGATAGCCGGCGGTGCACGCCTCGACGCGAAACACGTCTGCCTGTTCGGCGTGCGAATCTTCGAACCCGAAGAAAAGCAGTTGCTGGACCGGGCTGGTGTGCGCGTTTTTTACATTGACGAGATTGCACGGCGCGGCGTCAGCGACACTTTGCGCGAAGCACTCGCCGTCGTGAGCGATGCCCCGGGCGGATTCGGCATTACGCTCGACCTCGATGCAATCGATCCGCAGGACGCGCCAGGCGTGACGACGCCTGCGCCGAACGGCCTTCGAGGTTCGGACCTCGTAACGGCGCTTGCGGAGCGCGGTGGTGAGCCACGCCTCCTGGGCCTCGAGATCACCGAGTACAACCCCGCCACCGATGTTGATGGCAAGACCGCGGGGATCATCGAGCGCCTGATCGAAGCAGCTCTCACAGGCGGTCCGTCAGAGCCGGAGCCCTCCCTCATTGCGCTCGAACGACGGTATGGCGCACGCAACTACGACCCGGTGCCGGTCGTGCTGGTCAAAGGGCGAGGCGCGTACGTGTGGGACGACCGCGGCCACCGCTACATCGACATGTTGAGCGCCTACTCGGCCGTGAGCCACGGACATGCGCACCCGCGGCTTGTCGCGGCGCTCAAAGCGCAGGCGGCACGGCTCGCCGTGACCTCGCGTGCCTATTACAACAACCGGCTTCCGCTGTTTCTCCAACGTGTGTGCGAGATTACGGGTCAGGATCGGACGCTGCCGGCGAACACCGGCCTGGAGGCGGTCGAGGCGGCGCTGAAGGCTGCGCGCAAATGGGGCACGAAAGTGAAAGGCATTCCCGCCGACCGGGTGGAGATTCTCGCCTGCCGCGGAAATTTTCATGGCCGATCGATCGCAATACTGGCGATGTCGACCGAGGCCCAATATCGCGATGGCTTCGGCCCGTTTCCACCGGGCTTCCGCACTATCCCGTACGGCAACGCAGAGGCGCTGGAGCACGCGATCACGGAGCATACCGCCGCATTCCTCGTGGAGCCGATACAGGGTGAAGGCGGCATTATCGTGCCGCCGCAGGGCTATCTCGCCGAGTGCGCGCGAATCTGCGGAGAGCGCAACGTGCTGCTGATTTGTGATGAGGTTCAGACCGGCCTGGGCCGCACCGGGCGAATGCTCGCGTGCGATCATGAAGCCGTTCGGCCCGACGGTATCATTCTCGGCAAGGCGCTCGGCGGAGGATTGCTGCCGGTCTCGGCGTTCGCTGCGCGCAATGAGGTAATGAGCGTCTTCGCACCAGGCGATCACGGCAGCACATTCGGTGGCAATCCGCTCGCCGCGGCGGTCGGGCTCGAGGCACTCGCGGTACTGATCGAAGAGCGGCTGCCGCAGCGCGCTGCCGAGCTTGGGGATTACGCGCTCGCTCAGCTCAAGGCATCGCGCTTGCCACTCGTGCGTGAAGTGCGAGGCAGGGGCTTGTTGATCGGCCTGGAAATCGACCCGAGCCGCGCGAGCGCACGCGCAGTGTGCGATCGGCTGCGCGCACACGGTGTCCTGACCAAGGATACGCACGAGACTGTGGTCCGGCTCGCACCGCCGCTCCTGATCACGCGCGATACACTCGATGAAGCGCTGCACGCGATACGCGTCGCGCTGGCGGAGGTCGCAGATGAACCCGCCCGACACACGACCCACGCGTGAGGATCGCATGCGCGAAGTCCTGGCGACGCTCGGAATAGCTCGTCAGAACCCCGCGGGGTGCGACGCGCGCGGCTGGATGGCGGGGGAGGGGCGCTTCGCATCGATAAATCCTGCCACCGCAGAAGCGATCGCCGACATTAGCAGCTGCTCGCATGCTGAGTACGAGCGCCTCATCACGAGCGTGACTGATGCGTGGAAGACGTGGCGCACTGTTACGGCGCCCGAGCGTGGCGCAGTCGTGAGGATGATCGGCGACGAGCTGAGGCGTCACAAGAACGCGCTCGGCACGCTCATTTCGCTTGAAACCGGAAAGATCACCGCTGAAGGTGACGGCGAAGTGCAGGAGATGATCGATATCGCCGACTTTGCCGTCGGGCAATCGCGAATGATGTACGGCAAGACCATGCACTCCGAGCGCCCGCAGCACCGGATGTACGAGCAGTGGCATCCGCTGGGGGTCGTCGGCGTGATCACCGCATTCAATTTTCCCGCAGCGGTATGGTCGTGGAATGCATTTATCGCAGCGGTCGCGGGGAACGCCGTCGTATGGAAGCCCTCGCCCAAAGCCCCGCTGACCGCAATTGCGGTGCAAAACCTCGTGAACCGCGTGCTCGACCGAACGGGACACAGGGGCGTCTTCAATGTCTTCTTGACAGCGGATCAGGCGCTCTCCGAGCGTTTCGTCGCCGACCCGCGGATCGCGCTCATATCGTTCACCGGCTCGAGCGCCGTTGGGCGCCGGGTGGCGGAGAGCGTTGCACGGCGCATGGGCAAGTATCTGCTCGAGTGCTCGGGCAATAACGCCGTGATCGTGGATGAAACAGCGGACCTGGAGCTCGCCGTGCGCGCGATTCTGTTCGGCGCCGTCGGAACGGCGGGACAGCGCTGCACGACCACTCGGCGGCTGATTGCGCATGAGACGGTATATGACGAGCTGTGCGGGCGGCTTGCGGCTGCATACGGGAAGGTACGCATCGGCGATCCGCTCGATCTGGAGACTTCGATGGGTCCGTTGATAGATGCCGCCGCGGTGGAGCGCTTCCGGGATGCGATCCGCGAACTCGACACACTCGGTGCCGAGATTGCTCAAGGCGGGCGTGTCATCCCCCGCCCGGGATACTTCGTCGAGCCCACTCTCGTGCATGCACGCCCGTCGTGGGACATCGTGCAGCGTGAGACGTTTGCGCCCATCCTGTATGCAATGCGCTATCGCTCCGAAGACGAAGCGATCGCGATGAACAATGCGGTGCCGCAAGGGCTTTCATCCGCGCTGTTCACCCGGAATCTGCAGCACGCGGAACGATTCCTGTCGGCAATCGGCAGCGACTGCGGTATCGCGAACGTGAACGTCGGCACGTCCGGTGCCGAAATCGGCGGGGCTTTTGGCGGGGAAAAGGAAACCGGCGGTGGACGCGAAGCCGGCTCCGATGCGTGGCAGGCGTACATGCGGCGTCAGACGAACACGATCAACTGGAGCAGTAGCCTGCCGCTTGCGCAAGGTATCCAGTTTCAGGCGGGCGAATAGCGCGTGGATCGATGAGTTCCGAGTCCACGCGAATTGCTGATGCCCGCTGAGCTCGCGGCGTCCGCGCCGCGTGCCGAGCTTCGCCGGCCCTTGCGGACGTCAGGCGCCCTCGGCCGCGCCGGGATTCCACTGTCCCTTGCGCATGCGCGTTATCGTGATGTTCGAGAAGACCCCGTTCTGCGTGAAGGGATCGCCATCGGAGAACTTCTTGGCTTCGGCGCGGCTGTTCACATTGACGACGAACAGACTGCCGATGGCCGTTGACCCGTCGTCCGACTGCGTCGCGCCCGCCAGCACGAGGATGCCCTTCTGGCTGCCCAAATAGTCGCGGTGCGGCTGCAGATGTTTGTCCCGGATGGCCGCGGTATTTGGATTGTCGGTGCAGGATATGACCCAAAGCATGCTTCGTTCTCCTTGATTGATCTATGGTTTGCGTGGCGCCCCGGGCCCGCGCTCAAGTGCTCACGCCGAGAGCAGCCGGCAGGCGCGCTATTCTCGCGCAACCGCGCTGGCATTGCAGCGCTTGCGCGCGTGCGAGTGGACACGCCAACCGGCAGGCGCCGGCAAGACGCCGAGAGGAAAAGCGTCGGACGACGCTTTGGGAGAAGGAATTGGTGGAGGCGGTGGGAATCGAACCCACGTCCGCGAGCCCTCCACAGGCAGGACTACATGCTTAGCCTGATTATTTGGGTCTCGCCTTGCGTCCGCCAATCGGCAGGCTGACGCTCAGCCAGTCGCTTCGACGGATCCACGGGGCTAAGCGACCAAACCCCGCAGAGAGGCTGATGTAAATGACGCTGCACCCTCCACGAGCTCGGCTTTCGCCTTGCCCGCTTCAGGCCTGACCCATCAGCAGATCAGTGCAGCGTCTAGCCGGTATTAGGCGGCTAGAGCGTAACGCTCGTCGTTGGCGTGTATGAATTTCGAGCTGTTTAACAAGGTGACTCGACCTTGGCATGCCCTACACTGCTTCGCAACCCACGTCGAAACCAGGTCGCCCCCGGAATCGATCTGAATCAACTGACCGCTGTAGCAGCTGCATTATCCCACAGGCGGCCAGGCAGAGTTTCGATGGCTCGCAGCTGAAAAAGTTCCGCGGATCAGATATGTAGCAGCACCGCCTCGGGCGTGTCGACCACCGCGTCAGCGTCCCAGGTGTCCGGATCGCCGCCATTGAGATAGCCGTAGCGCACCGCGATCGTCTTCATCCCCGCGGCCCGGCCGGCTTCCACGTCCCGCCGGTCGTCTCCGACATAAACGCACGCGTGCGGTTCAATGCCGAGCACGCGAGAGGCCGCCAGGAGCGGAGCAGGGTGGGGCTTCGTCACGGCCGCCGTGTCGCCCCCGATTACGCATCCGCACCGGGTGCCAAGTTGCAGCAGCTCGATGAGCGGTCTGGCGAGGCGTTCGACCTTGTTCGTCACGATACCCCATTTCATCCCGCGTCGTTCGATTCCGTCGAGCAGTTGGGACATGCCCGGAAAAAGCCGCGTCTCGACGCAGAGCTCGCTCGCATAAACCTCCAGGAATTCTTCACGCATTCCCGCGTACTGCGGGTGCTCGGGTGTCAGACCGAAGCCCACGCGGAGTAAGCCGCGTGCTCCGGTCGAGGTGACGGGCCGGGTTGCTTCGACGGCCACGGGCGGCAGATTGCGCGCGGCGCGCATGGCATTGAGCGCGCGCGCGAGATCCGGCGCGGTATCGGCAAAGGTGCCGTCGAGGTCGAACAGGACCGCTTTAATCATCGATTGTGACGGGCAAGCCGTAAGCGGTAAGCCGCAAATCGCAGCGAAGGTGACAACCGATCACCACTTACGTGCTTTGGGCGTGCAGAATGAAATTTACGTCGGCGTCGCGGCCCAGCGCGTATCGTTGGGTGAGCGGGTTATACGTCATGCCCGTGATGCCCTGCACGGTCAGGCCGGCTTTGCGGCACATCGCCGAGAGCTCCGAGGGCTTGATGAACTTTGCGTAGTCGTGGGTGCCGCGCGGGAGCAGCTTCAACACATATTCCGCGCCGATGACCGCAAAGAGATAGGACTTCGGATTCCTGTTGATCGTCGCGAAGAATACCCAACCCCCCGGTTTCACGAGCTCTCCGCATGCACGCACCGTCGCGGCGGGATCCGGTACGTGTTCCAGCAGCTCCATGCATGTCACCACGTCGAACTCCTGCGGGCGCGTGCGTGCGAGCTCTTCGGCGGAGATCTTCATGTATTCGACTTCGCGGCCGGACTCCAGCAGATGCAGCTGTGCGACTTTGAGCGGCTTGTCGGCCAGATCTATTCCGGTGACCTTCGCACCTTCTGCGGCCATCGCTTCGCTCAGAATGCCGCCGCCGCATCCGACATCGAGCACGCTTTTTCCGGCGAGGCTCGCGATGGAATCGATGTAGTCGAGCCGCAGCGGATTGATGTCGTGCAGCGGCTTGAACTCGCTGTGCGGGTCCCACCAGGAGTGCGCGAGCTGGCTGAATTTCTCGAGCTCGAAGGGATCGACATTCATGAAGGACGTCTAGCGAAGTGAGATACGGGGCGCAGCGCGATCCATCGAGATTCTACTCGATCGCAAGTCCGCCATCGCGCGTGCCGATGCGCTCTCTCCAGTGCGCGGCTTTGAGATGGAGCTCACGGGCATCGATGCTCGTGAGCGCCCCATCATCCACCCGTAACTTTCCGTTCACCCAGACGTGCGTGACGTGCTCGCGCCCGGCAGCGTAGACGAGATGAGACACGGGATCGTAAAGCGGCGTGAGCTCGAGATCCGAAAGGCGCACGGCTACGACATCGGCGCGTTTGCCTGGAACGAGAGATCCTGTGTGCTGATCGATGCCCAAAGCCTTTGCGCCCGCCACTGTGGCCATGTGCAGGGCGGTGTGGGCAGGGAGCACGGTCGGATCGCCGCTCGAGCCTTTCGCAAGCAGCGCCGCCGTGCGCATTTCGCTCATCAGGTCGAGGCGGTTGTTACTCGCGGCGCCGTCGGTGCCGATCCCTACATTGATGCCGCTCTTCAACATCGCGGGGATCGGAGCGATACCGCTGGCAAGCTTGAGATTCGAGCTCGGGCAGTGTGCGACGCTGCAGCCGTATTGCGCGAGCAGCTCGATTTCGGACTGTTGGACATGCACGGCGTGTACTGCGATCAGCCCGGGACCGAGCAAGCCGAAACGCTGGAGGCGCGCAAGCGGGCGCATGCCATGCGCGGCGACGCTTTCTTTCACCTCGTCGTCGGTTTCGTGGACATGGATGTGCACGGGCAGGTCGAGCTCTGCCGCGTACGTCGCAATGCGCTCGAAAGTCGGATCGGAAACGGTATAGGGCGCATGCGGCGCGATGCAGAAGGAGAGCAGCGGCTCGTCGCGAAGCGCGTCCCGCATCGCCAGGCCTTTAGCGAGGTAGTCGCGGGCGTCGCCGGCGTACGGCGAAGGCATTTCGATCACGATCATGCCGATCGCTGCGCGCATGCCCGCCGCGAGCGCAGCTTCCGCGGCTGCTTCAGGAAAAAAATACATATCGCTGAAGCAGGTGATGCCGCTTCGCAGCATCTCCGCGCACGCGAGTAGCGTTCCGTCGCGGACGAACGCGGGCGATACGAGTTGCGCTTCCGCCGGCCAGATGTGATTGCGCAGCCAATCCATCAACGCCCGGTCGTCCGCGAGGCCTCGCATCAGTGCCATGGCGGCATGCGTGTGGAGATTCACGAGCCCCGGAATGAGAACGTGCTCGTCCAGCACGATCCGCTCAGCGCTGTCGTAGCGCCTGGCGATTTCCGCGGATGGGCCGATCGTGACGATGTCGCTATCCCGGATCGCAATCGAATGCTTTTCGAGCACCGCTCCGGGGGGATCGACGGGGACGATCCACTGTGCGTCGATGACCGTGTCTGCGCGTTCCATGGGGGTACTTTATGTCATAAAAAAAGCCCTGCCGAAGCAGGGCTTTTTGCAAGGAGACGCTGACGTTCTACGGTTTGGCTTCCGGCTTGGCTTCCGGTTTCGCTTCTGGCTTCGTCTCCGGTTTGGCTTCCGGCTTCTTCGCCGGCGGCTTCGGTTGCGTGCCGACCGCTTCCACAGTGACGCGACGGTTCGGTGCGAGACACTCGATCAGCTGCTTACGCTTCATCTTGTTCGAGCAGAACTTCGTCACCGGAATCGGCTGTTTGAACGCCTTGCCTTCCCAGAAGATCAGCTTCGGATCGATGCCTTTGCTGACGATGTAGTCCTTCACCACGACCGCGCGACGCTCGGACAGGCGCTGGTTGTAACGCAGGCTGCCGATACGGTCGGTATGGCCGGTGACGATCACTGCACCGAGCGTGACAGGCTTGAGATCCTGCATGAACTTGTCGAGCTCTTGCACGTTTTCGGGCGTCATTTCAGCCTTGTCGAACGGCATGCCTTGCAGCTCGATCTTACGCTCGACGTTCATGAGCTCGGGCTTGGCCGCCTTCGGCTTCGCTTCGGGCTTCGCCTCGGGCTTGGGCTTCGCTTCCGGTTTTGCTTCAGGCTTCGGCGCAGGAGCGGGTTTCGGAGCGGGCTTCTTGACCAGATCCGGGTCGCACTCAGCGACGGCTAGCGCCGGCGTCCACTGGCTGGTCCGCACGCAAACACCTGCGCCAATTGCCCGCACGATGCCGCCTTGCGTATCGGTCAGATAACCGTCCTTCCGTTCACCCGTGGCCGCGGACCCCGTGACAGGCAAGAGCGCCGCACATATTGCCGCGGACGCCAAAGTAAGCCGAAATCCTGAACTCATGTTCTTGTTCCTCCTGATTTACGATGAATTACTAAGCCGCTAAACACTGGATACAAAAGAGTTTCTCCCCTTCCCGTCACTAGATATCACAAGTGGCGACGGCAAATCAAACATGCCGGGATCATAACACGCCTCAGACGCAAAAAAATCACACACTGTTGCGAAAATGAAACGCTTCAGCCCGCTTTTCGGCTTCGTGTCGTGGAACGTCCGGTGACGTCCGTACTCCGCGAATCGTGCAGCTTTCGCGCTCCCCTTTGAGCGCATCTGAGAGATCCCAGGCGCACCGCGATCGAGTCGCGGTGCGGTGACGTAGCAAGCGAGCGGCATGCCTGCAATGGCGCGTTTTGCCCGAGTCGGGCAACGTTTGCGTGGCAGAGGTCAATTCCTTCCGCAGCTTCAGGCGCAGCGTCACCGCAACCGAGCGCGCCGCCGGAGCGACCTTTACGCCGCGGCGTGACTGCGTCGGTCGGGTTTCTCGGCGCGGCTGAACACGTTGTTTCTTGGGGATTTTGGGTCCGCCGGCGCAGTGCAGAGCGATGCGTCAGCATGGTAAAATTGACGGTTTTTAGCTCGACCCAACGGTTTTCACCGCCCCCTTCGCATGGATCAAGTCGCCAAAGAAACACTCCCCATAAGTCTCGAAGAGGAGATGCGGCGCTCCTACCTCGATTACGCCATGAGCGTGATCGTCGGGCGCGCGCTTCCCGACGTGCGGGATGGGCTCAAGCCAGTGCACCGCCGCATTCTGTTCGCGATGCACGAGGCGAACAACGTATGGAACCGCCCGTACGTGAAGTGCGCACGCGTTGTCGGTGACGTGCTCGGTAAGTACCACCCGCACGGCGACGCCGCGACGTACGAAGCGCTCGTGCGCATGGCGCAGGATTTTTCAATGCGCTACACGCTGATCGACGGGCAGGGGAATTTCGGCTCGATCGACGGCGACTCCGCTGCGGCCTACCGCTATACCGAGTGCCGGCTCGAGAGAATCACGTCCGACATGTTGGCCGATATCGACATGGAGACCGTCGATTTCGTGCCGAACTACGACGGAAAGGAGCGGGAGCCGGTCACGCTGCCCACGCGCATCCCCAACCTGCTCGTGAACGGCTCGTCGGGTATCGCGGTGGGGATGGCGACCAACATCCCGCCGCACAACCTGTCGGAAGTGATCGACGCGTGCCAGGCGCTGCTCAAGAACCCGCAGCTTTCCGTGGACGAGCTGATCGAGATCGTGCCCGCGCCGGACTTTCCCACGCGCGGTGTCATCTACGGCGTTGCGGGCGTGAGAGAAGGCTACCGCACCGGCCGTGGACGGATCGTCATGCGGGCGCGCACCCATTTCGAAGAAGCGGATAAGAGCGGCCGCGTATCCATCGTGATCGACGAGCTGCCTTACCAGGTCAACAAGGCGAACCTTCTCATGCGCATCGGCGAGCTCGTGCGCGAGAAGCGGCTCGAAGGCATTTCAGATATCCGCGATGAGTCGGACAAGCGCGGCATGCGCGCCGTGATCGAGCTGAAGCGGGGCGAAGTACCCGAGGTGATCCTGAACCGCCTCTGGAAGGAAACGCAGCTTCAGGACACGTTCGGCATGAACCTGGTCGCGCTCGTCGACGGACAGCCGCGGCTCCTCAATCTCAAGCAGTTCATCGAGGCGTTCCTCCGCCACCGGCGCGAGGTCGTCACGCGCCGGACGGTGTTCGAGCTTCGCAAGGCGCGGGAGCGAGGTCACATCCTGGAGGGGCTTGCGGTCGCGCTCTCGAACGTCGACGAGGTGATCGCGCTCATCAAGGCCGCGGCGAGCCCCGCGGAAGCGAAAGCCCAGCTGATGGCGCGCTTCTGGCGTTCGACGCTCGTGGAAGAGATGCTCGCACGTTCGGACAATCCGCTGTCGCGCCCGGAAGGTCTGTCGCCGGAATACGGATTGCAGAAACGCGGATACAAGCTTTCCGACGTGCAGGCGCAACGCATTCTGGAAATGCGCCTGCAGAACTTGACCGCCCTCGAACAGGACAAGATCGTCGCCGAATACCGCGACACCATGGAAAAGATCCTGGATCTGCTCGACATCCTGTCGAACCCCGCGCGCGTGACGAAGATCATCGGCGACGAGCTTGC
>DASRIK010000721.1:0-8431 GCA_035650035.1 Burkholderiales bacterium
CCAAGCTCGTCCTGGAGGTCCATCAGCAGATTGATGACCTGCGCCTGGACGGAAACGTCCAGCGCGGACACCGGTTCATCGCACACGATGAGCTTCGGGTTGGGCGCGAGCGCACGTGCGATACCCAGGCGCTGGCGCTGACCGCCCGAAAACTCGTAGGGGTACTTCACCATCTGATCGGCCCGTAAACCCACTTTCGCGAACAGTTCGGCGACACGTTCGCGCACGTCGCCTGCGCTCGTGTCCTCGAAGTTGCGGATCGGTTCGGCGACGATATCGATCGCGCGCATCCGGGGGTTCAATGACGCGTAAGGGTCCTGGAAAACGGCCTGTAGCTCGCGGCGAATCGGCCGCATCTCGCGCGCCCCGAGATCGTTCAGACGCTGGCCACGCCACTCGATCGAGCCGGCGGTCGCGTCGGTGAGCTTGAGGATCGCTTTACCTGTCGTCGACTTGCCGCAGCCGGACTCACCCACGAGCCCCAGCGTCTCTCCAGGGACGATGGAGAAGCTCACGTCGTCGACCGCGTGCACGTAGCCGCTCACGCGCGAGAACACCCCTCTGCGTACGGGGTAGTGCTTCGTGAGATGACGAACCGCCAGAAGCGGCTCGTCAGCCTGGTCTACGCCAGAATCCATGCTCACCTTCACACGAGCTCCGCCGCTACGCGCGCGGACTCCCAGCACGCCGCCAGATGGCCCGGCGCCTTTTCTTCGAGCGGCGGGTACTCGCCGCGGCAGCGCGCGCTCGCGTACCCGCAGCGGGCTGCGAATGCGCAGCCCACCAGCTCGTCTCGCAACGAAGGCACCATGCCGGCGATTTCCGCGAGCCGCTTTCTTCCCGGCGCACCCGCTTCGGTCAATCTCGGGACCGAATTCAGAAGTCCGCGCGTGTAGGGATGCCGCGGATTCGAAAACAGCGCCTGTACCGGAGCCTCCTCGACTTTTCGGCCGGCATACATGACGACCACGCGCTGCGCCATTTCAGCTACGACGCCCAGATCGTGCGTGATGAGCACGATCGCCGCGCCCGTGGTGTCCTTGAGCTTGCGCATGAGCTCGAGTATTTGCGCCTGGATCGTCACGTCGAGAGCGGTCGTCGGCTCGTCCGCGATGAGCAGGCGCGGATCGCACGCAAGCGCCATCGCGATCATCACCCGCTGCCGCATACCGCCCGAGAGCTGGTGCGGGTACGCGTGCACCCGCCGCTGGGGCTCCGGAATGTTCACGAGCCGCAGCATTTCGATCGCGCGATCTATCGCCTGCGCCCGGGTGAACCCGCGGTGCAGCGTCAGCGATTCCGAGATCTGCCGCCCGATCGTGAGCACGGGATTGAGCGACGTCATCGGCTCCTGGAAAACCATCGAGATTTCGTTCCCGCGAACACGACGCATTTCGCGTTCCGAAAGCTTCATCAGGTCCCGGCCGCCGAATAGAACCCGACCGTCGACGATGCGACCCGGAGGCGACGCGATGAGGCGCAGAATCGAAAGAGCAGTAACGCTTTTCCCGCACCCGGATTCCCCGACAATGGCAAGCGTGTCGCCAGGGAGCACAGAGAACGACACGCCATCCACTGCGCGCACCACGCCGTCGCGCGTGTAGAAGTGCGTCCTGAGGTTCTCGACTTCGAGAAGTGAAGCGCCGTTCATGCTTCGACTGGTATCACATCCGCCGCGCGAGCCGCGGGTCGAGCGCGTCGCGCATGCCGTCGCCCAGCATGTTCACCGCGAGCACCGTCAGCGAAAGACACAGACCCGGGAAGAGAATGAGATAGCCGGCGATCTGAAACAGGCTTCGCGCCTCGGCCATGATATTGCCCCAGCTCGGGATGTTCGGCGGCGTGCCGGCGCCGATGAACGAAAGAATCGCCTCGGTGATCATCGCTGAAGCGCACACGTAGGTGCCCTGCACCAGCAGCGGCGCCATGGTGTTCGGCAGGATGTGCCGCACCAGGATGCGCGGCAGGCTCGTGCCCGCCGCGACCGCCGCTTCCACGTAGGGCTCCTCGCGTAGCGTCAGCACGAGACTCCTCACCAGCCGCACGACGCGCGGCACCTCGGCGAGCGCGATCGCCGCCACCACGTTCTCGATGCTCGCTTTCGTCAAAGCCATCAGCGCGATCGCGAGCAGCACGGGCGGGATCGACATGAGCCCGTCCATGACACGCATCACGATCGCGTCGGCCCAGCGCACGAAGCCCGTGACCAGCCCGATCGCAAGGCCGACCGCGATGCTCAGGATCGCGACTGCGATACCGATGGATAGCGAGACCCGTGCACCGAACACCACGCGGCTGTACACATCGCGTCCCAGCATGTCGGTCCCGAACCAGTAGTCGGCCGAAGGCTGCCGCAAGCGCCGGATCGGCGACACGGCCTGCGGGTCGATCGTGCCGAGCCACGGCGCAAATATGGCGATTGCGATCATCACGAGCAGCACGATCCCGCCCACGATTGCGGTGGGATGACGGCGGAACGCATCCTTGAAGCGGCGCCACGTGGGCGAGACCGAACGCGGCGCGGCAATCGCGATGTCGGCCATCAGTAGCGTATCCGCGGATCGAAAAACATATAGCTCAGATCGACCGCGAGATTGATGAGCACGTACGCCCCGGAGAAGAGCAGGACCACGCCCTGGATGATCGGATAGTCGCGCCTCAGGATCGCATCCACCGTGAGGCGCCCGATCCCCGGAATCGCGAACACGGTCTCGGTTACGATCGCCCCTCCGATGAGCAGCGCGATCCCTATGCCGACGATCGTCATGATGGGGACCGCCGCGTTCTTGAGCGCATGCCCGACAAGGATCGATCCGGTGTCGAGTCCTTTCGCCTGTGCCGTGCGTATGTAATCCTGGGCCAGCACGTCGAGCATGCTCGCGCGCGTGATGCGCGCGATGAGCGCGATGTAAACGGTGCCGAGCGCGGTGCTGGGCAGGATAAGGTGTCGCAGCCACTCCCAGAAACCTTCGCTGAAGCTTCGATACCCCTGGACAGGCAGCCAGTCGAGCTCGATCGAAAACACGAGGATGAGCGCGTAGGCGATCACGAACACCGGAATCGAAAAACCCACGACCGAGAAAGCCATGACCGCGCGGTCGATCCAGCTGCCCGCTTTCGCGGCCGCGAGGATCCCGAGGGGAATCGCAACCACGAGCGCGATCGTGAGCGTCAGCAACGTGAGCGAGAGCGTAGGCTCGATGCGCTGCTCGATGAGTCGCGTCACCGGCAGGTTCGTGAAAATCGAAGTGCCGAGATCGCCGTGCAAAAGCGCCCAGAGCCAGCCGGCGAAACGCACGAGAAAGGGCTCGTCGAGACCGAGCTTCTCGCGTATGCGCTTGATGTCGTCGCCGGTCGCCGCGTCCCCGGCCAGTATCGCGGCCGGATCGCCGGGCGTGAGATAGAGCAGCAGAAAAACGACGAAGGCGACGACCGTCATGACGACGAGCGTCGCACCGAGGCGCCGAATGACGTATGCGAACACCGCTAACGCGCTTTGATCGCGCTCACCCTTCGACTAGCGTGGTTCACCGCGCCGGCATCGCCGTGCGAGGCTACTTCTTCTCGACATTCCACAGGAACGCCATCGGCGCGATGATCACGCCGGAGATGTTCGACCGGTATGCCGTGGGCAGAATGAACTGCCCCGTCGGCACGAAAGGCACGAACTCGAACGCGCGGCGCTGCACGGCATCGGCTGCCTTCTTCGATGCGGCTGCGTCGCCTGCGTTGAACCACGCTTCGCGCAGCTCCTCGAGCTTGCTGTCGGTGGGCCACCCGAACCACGCTTTCTCGCCCGTACCGCGCAGCGGGAAATTCACTGCCGGATTCACCATGTCCGGGCCGACCAGCCACGTGTGGAAGATATTCCAGCCGCCTTTTTCCGGCGGCTCCTTCACTGCGCGCCGCGTGATCAGCGTCCCCCAATCGCCCGCCTGGATCTCGGCCTTGATCCCGAGCTTTTTCAGAAGCTCGAGCGTCAGCAGCGATTGCGCGTGGACGATCGGCTGATCCGTCGCGTCGATGATGACGACGCGCTCGCCTTTGTAGCCGGCCTCTTTCACGAGCTGGCGTGCACGATCGAAATTGCGCTGGCCCTTCAGCGGATCGGCCCCCGTCTCCGAGGCGAGCGGCGTGCCGCACGTGAAATACGAAAGGCACGGCTGGCCGTTCTTCGGATCGCCTGCGATGCCGAGCACGTAATCGCGCTGGTTCACGACGTAGAGCAGCGCCTGGCGCATTTTTTCGTTGTTGAACGGCGGGTGGAGGAAGTTGAAGCGGATCATGCCCATCGACCCGAGCGGATCGATGTTCTTCACGATGACGCTCTTGTTACGCGCCAGCACCGGGATGAGATCCGGCGGCAGCTGTTCCCACCAGTCGGCTTCGCCCGCGTTCAATGCCGCCGCGGCAGTCGCCGAGTCGGGGATGTACAGCCACTCGACGCGGTCCACTTTCACGACCTTGCCGCCCGATGCCCACGACGGCGGCTCTTTGCGCGGCACGTAATCGGCGTTCTTTACGTAAACGACTTTGTTGCCGGGCACCCATTCGGCTTTGAGCATGCGGAACGGACCGGAGCCGGTGGGATCGTCGATGTTCTTGAAGGGATCCGTTTTCGCGATGCGCTCCGGCATGATGAAGGGCACGTTCGAAGACGGCTTGCCGAGCGCGTCGAGCACGAGTGGAAACGGTTTCTTCAGCTTGAGCGTGAACGTCCTGTCGTTCACCGCGCTCCAGGAAGCGGTCGCTTCGGCGAGCTTCTGTCCCAGGGCGTCGCGTTTCGACCAGCGATCGACGGAAGCGATGCAATCGGCCGAGCGTACCGGCGCGCCGTCGTGGAACTTGAGGCCGTCCCGCAGCGTGAACGTGTGGGTGAGCTGATCCTTGCTCACCTCGTATTTGTCCACCATCTGCGGCCTGATCTGGAACTTCTCGTCCATCGCAAAAAGCGTGTCGTACACCATGTAGCCGTGATTCCGCGTGATGTACGCCGTCGTGCTGATGGGATCGAGAATCCGCAGATCGGCCTGCGCGATGAACTTCAGAACTTTCTGTTGCGCGTTCGCGCCGGTTGAGGGAAATACGGCAGCGAAAACGGCTGCAGCGGCGAACGTGGCAATCGAGCGCATGAGACTCACCATGATCCTGCTCCCCGGTTAGAAGACACGCGGCGATGACGTCGTGTTTGTGGGCACGCGTGCGCATTCATTGTAGCCAAACCCCATGCGATCGCACGTCGAGCGCAGTTTTCGTGCAGCGCGCCCCAGGTTGGCGCGCTTCAGTCGAGCGATTACACTGGGCAGCCTTCGATAACGCGACCAGAGGAGCGGGGACATGACCGACAACGCGAAACGCGAGCGCATGGGGCGCATAGCGCCTGAGAGCATGACTGACGCGCAGCGCCAGGCGGCGGCCGAGCTTTCGTCAGGACCGAGGGGCGAAGTGCGCGGTCCGTTCAACGTGCTCCTGCGCAGTCCCGAGCTCATGACCCCGCTGCAGAAAGTCGGCGAGTATCTGCGCTTCCGCTGCCAGCTGGACCGGCGCATCGCCGAAATGGCAACGCTCGTTGCCGCGCGGCACTGGACGCAGGTCTACGAGTGGAACGCGCACCACCCGCTCGCGCTGAAAGCCGGGCTGAAACCGGAGATCGCGCAGGCGATCGCGGAAGGCCGGCGCCCCACCGGCATGGCACAGGACGAAGAGATCGTCTACGACACGCTTACGGAAGCGCTCCGGAACAAGAGTGTGTCCGACGCGACATATGAGCGCGCCGTAAAGCAGTTCGGCGAGCAGAACCTCGTCGATCTGTTGGCGATCGCGGGTTATTACGCGCTGCTCGCCATGCTGCTCAACGTGGCGCGCACGCCGCTGCCTGAAGGTAAGCAACCGGGGATGCCGCACTTTCCGAGTTAGCGCGCGCGCAGGCTACTCCGGCTTTTACGAGGTGGAGATCTTTTCGAAAGACAACTGGCGGAAGCGCGATCCCCACGAAGTGCTGCGCGTACCCCGGCAGCGCTATCGACGGAATACCTGAAGCTAATCCACTTTCATCTTCGACTGCCGCACGACCTTGCCCATACGCTCGGTCTCGGACTTCAGATGCGCTGCAAATTCAGCCGGCGAGCTCCCTATGGGATCGGCGCCTTCGCTGCGCAGATTCTCACCGACTTCCGGCGAGCGCAGGATGCGCACGATCTCCTGATTGAGCCGCGACACGATGGCGCCTGGCGTTCCAGCAGGCGCGAGCACGCCGTACCACGGACCTGACAGATAACCGGGCAGAGTTTCGGCGACGGTCGGAACATTCGCGAGTACGGGCGAGCGTTTCGCCGTCGTGACGGCGAGCGCGCGGAGTTTTCCCGATTTCACGTGCGGCAGCACGCTGATCATGTTGCCGAACGTGAGCGACACTTCGCCGGAAAGGACAGCAGTGGTCGCCGGGCCCGTGCCTTTGTACGGCACGTGCAGCATGTCCACGCCCGCCATCATCTTGAGCATCTCACCGGATACGTGGCCCGTGCCACCGTTACCCGACGAAGAAAACGTAAGCTGCCCCGGTTTCGATTTTGCCAGCGCGACGAGCTCCTTCACTGACTTCACAGGGAGCGTCGGATGGACGGCGAGAACGGCCGGCACGATCGTAATGAGCGTGATCGGCGCGAAATCCTTGAGGGGGCTGTAAGGAAGCTGCTTGTGAAGATGGGGCGCGACCGTGATGGGCGAAGCTGAAGCGAGCATCAGCGTGTAGCCATCAGGCGGCGACTTCGCCACGATTTCGGTGCCGATGACGCCACCCGCGCCGGGACGGTTATCGATGACGACGGATTGTCCGAGTCCTTCGGAAAGCTTCTGACCGACCAGGCGGGCGAGTGTGTCCGTGCCGCCGCCGGGCACGTAGGGAACGATGAAACGGATCGGTTTCGCAGGGTATTGTTGCGCCGCTGCGCCAGTAAACGCGCAGGCGAGAGCCGCGGCGATGCCGACATTGATTCTGAAACCCATGATCTCCTCGATTGTTGGTGAGACTTATCGCTCGGGCTAAAGTGCGCGGCCGAGCACCGCGATCGTGACATTGGTGAGTCCGAGGGCGAGATTTACGCCCACCAGAATGCGGATCTGATTGAGCGCCGTGCCGCCAGCCTTCCAGTCTTCGAGAGCGACGGCGCGCTTGAGCCTTCCGAACGGCGCGAAATAGATGTGCATGAAAATCGCGCTCATGACGACGCCGATCACGGCCATTGCGATCACGTAGAGCGGTACCGCGCCGAAACGGCCCATTAGGATGAACCCGGTGGCGAGTATCAATCCTGCCGCGGCCCACACCCATGGGAAAAATCGGCGGAAGATGCCGGTCCAGAGCTTCAGACGCTGCGGCGGATCCAGCACCTCGACCGCGGCGGGACGCACCGCCACGTAGGCGAGGAACATCCCGCCGACCCAGATCACATCCGAAATCACGTGCAGAAATAAGAGAACTGCCAGACGACCTCCTCAAACGATGTCATCGCGAGCCGGCAAGTTCCGTGGCGATTTCGTGGCGCACGTCACTCGGCTTTGATGCCCGCTTCCTTCACCACGCGCGTCCACTTCGCGGTCTCCGTTCGGATGAATTTACCGAACTCTGCGCCGGCGCGATTCACGGTTTCCGCGCCCTGTCCTTCGAGTTTCTTCTGGAGATCGGGCCTCGCCAGAATGCCGCTCACTTCCGTTTGCAGGCGCTTCACGATGGCGGGCGGCGTCTTCGCGGGCGCAAGGATGCCCCACCAGTTGCTCGCGTCGTAACCCGGAACGCCGGCCTCCGCGATCGTCGGAACGTTCGGGTAGACCTTCGCGCGACTGGCTCCGCCGATCCCGAGGAGCTTCAGGCGCTTCGAGTCGATATGGGGTATCACCTGTATCAGCGACCCGACGCAAATCTGCGTGTTGCCTGCAATGACGTCGGCCATCGCAGGACCGCCGCCTTTGAAGGGTATGTGCACGATGTTGATCCCGGCCATGATCCTCAGAAGCTCGCTGCCCAGGTGCTGGAAAGTGCCGACGCCGGCAGACGCATAGTTGAGCTGTCCCGGTTTTGCTTTCGCCAGAGCGATCAGCTCTTTCACCGAGTTCGCCGGAAGCTTGGGATTCACCGTGAGCGCGTTGGGACCGGTGCCGATCATCGCAATCGGCGCGAACGCCTTATCCGGGTCGAAACGCAGTTGGTACAGCGCCGGGTTGAATGCATACGCAACCGAAATGATCAGCAGCGTGTGACCATCCGGCTCGGAATTCGCTGCAATCTCGCTTCCGAGCACGCCGCCCGCGCCGCCGCGATTGTCGACGACGACCTGCTTCCCCAGGCGCTGGCTGAGCTCCTCGGCCATGAGGCGGCCGACGATGTCGTTGCTGCCGCCCGGCGGGAACGGCACGATCAGGCGCACCGGCTTCG
>DASRIK010000722.1:0-3546 GCA_035650035.1 Burkholderiales bacterium
CACTCGACAACACCTGAGGGGTGCTCTTTTCACAGGCCCAGGCTGGGTCTATGGGTGTTCCCTACGTGCCGGTGATCGGACTCGTAGGCACGGATCTTCTGAAGCGCCGTGATGACATGATTGTCGCACCGGATCCGTTCGGCAGCGGCAAGGTGAGCGTCGTCGCGAAAGCAATGCGTCCGGACGTCGCGGTGTTCCACGTCGACAAGGCGGATCGCAGCGGCAACGTCTCCTGCGGCTATCAGGTGGAAGCGGTGTTACTCGCGGAAGCCTCGGCGCACGTGGTCGTCACCGCGGAAGAGATCGTGGATCGTGTGACCGAGGAGAATGCCATCGGCGGCACATTTATTCCCTCGATTCTGGTCGATGCCGTGGTGCACGCTCCGCGTGGCGCGCACCCGGGCGGTATGACCGGTCGCTATGCGCCCGACAAGCATGCAATGCGGGAGTATGTGAGCGCGTCACGGGATGATGCGTCGTTCGCTGCGTATCTGGATAAGTATGTATTTGCGCCGCGGAACCACGACGAGTACGTGGAGCGGTTTGTGAGGCAGGCGGAGACGGCGTAAGTTGTTCATGGATTACAACGACGAAGAGCTGATGGTCGTCCTCATGTCGCGCGAGGTGCGAGACGGCGAGGTGTCGGCGTGCGGCGCGCTCTCGCACATCCCGGCGGCGGCACTGTTGCTAGCGAAGGAGATGCACGCGCCCGACGCGGAGCTGATCATCCTCAATACCGTGTTCCGGCCGTTCGGAACGTCGCGGCAGTTCCACTTCCTCGCGCAGCGCGGCGAGCTTGGCCTTTTCTTCGTGAGCGGTGTGCAGATCGACCGCCGCGGCAACTACAACCTGCATCAGATCGGCCGCGATCCCGATCGCCCGGAGGTGCGCTTTCCCGGCGGCTATGGTGGGGGCTTGATCTATTACTGCGCGCGCCGCACGATCCTCTTCCGGACCGAGCACACGCGGCGTTCGTTCGTGGAGAGCGTCGATTTCATTTCGGCGGCGGGCCACACGCCGCCCGATGTGCTGCGGCTCGGCGGTCCGAGCAAAGTGGTCACGCCGAAAGCGACGTTCGCGTTCTTCAAAGACGTCGGCGAGCTGCGTCTCGAATCGATCCATCCGCCGCACACTTTCGACGACATCCGCGAGAATACCGGGTTCGATCTGGGTGTCACGCGCGCGCCGGCGACGAAACCGCCGACCGACGAGGAGCTGATGACGCTGCGCGGGCCGATCCGTCGCAAGATGATCGACACCGATACTTACCGGGCGTGGGCGGAAAGGACGCTCGGTTCAGCGTAGCTCGCACGGCGAGTCGGCATTCTCGCCTGCCCGCTGATCCCGTTGTAATCCCGAGAAAGGCATGATGAAACTTTTCTGTATTTCTGCAATTGCACTGACAGCACTTGCCACGACTGCCTTTTCCCAGGACGCCACCAACTATCCCAGCAGGCCGATTCGCGTGATCGTGCCGTTTGCACCGGGCGGCGGACTTGACATCAGCACGCGGCTGATCGCGCAAAAGCTGACCGAGAAATGGGGTCAGAACATCGTGGTCGATTCGCGCCCCGGCGCCGCGACCATCGTAGGGACGGAAATCGCGTCGAAGGCCGCGCCGGATGGCTACACCCTGCTGATGATCACGACGACGTTCGCCATCAATCCGGGGCTCTATCCCAAGCTGCCGTACGATCCAGTCAAGGACTTCACGCCCGTTACGCAGCTGAACTCGCAGCCCAACGTAGTCGTCGTCACGCCTTCATTTCCGGGCAAGTCCGTGAAGGACCTTATGGCGCTGGCGAAGGCCAAGCCGGGCGAGCTTACGTTTGCGACTCCCGGCGCCGGCTCTGCGCCGCATCTTTCGGCCGAGATGTTCCAGCGCGCCGCGGGCGTGAGCATGATCCATGTGCCCTACAAGGGCATCCCGCCGGCGGTGACCGACGTCATTGGAGGGCGCGTCACGATGCTCTTCACGACGACGATCTCCGCCGCCCCGCACATCAAGGCCGGCAAGCTGCGCGCGCTCGCGATCACCAGCGCGAAGCGCCAGTCGAGCATGCCCGACGTGCCGACTATCGGCGAGACTCTGCCCGGCTACCGCGCCGAGGCATTTCAGGGAATGGTCGCGCCGGCAGGCGTCCCGCAGGCCATCGTTAACAAGGTGTCGGCAGAAGTCGCCCGCATCGTGCGGCTGCCGGACGTGTCGCAACGCTTCGAGCTCGACGGCGCGGAACCGGTGGGGAGCACGCCAAAGGAATTCGCGGCGTTTCTGAGAGCCGAGATGCAGAAGTGGAACAAGGTCATCAAGGACGCGGGGATCAAACCGGAGCAGTGAAGCCGGCGCGAACGGATCTCGATAATCGCCATCGACTCACGCCTCCTCGAGCTCGGGATAATGCCTGAACACGCCGCGGTCATTCCAGGGTAGCCGCCGGCGGGATTTCAGATACGCGGCGACGTTCGGGCGGGCTGCAATCCTGTCGTGCAGCGCCACGAGCCCGCGATAATCGCTCTCGATCCGCGCCATCGTCCTCGGAAAAGAGAAGCGCAAACCTTCGATGAGCTGAAACATCGAAAGATCGACATACGAAAGCGTATTTCCGATCAGGTGCTCGCGCCGACCGAGCGCCCTTTCGAAGAAGCCCAGAAACTTGGGCACACGCTCGGCGAGGAAATGCCGGGTATACGTGAGTGCCTCGGCTTTCTGCTCCTCATAGTAGAGGCCATGCGCGACGGGGTGATGCGTATGCTGAATTTCCATCACAAGGTCGGCGATCGTGAGCTGAAGCTGATGCGCGTAGAGACGCTCCCCTTCGTCTTCAGGCGCGAGGCCAAGCCTTGGGCCAAGGTAGAGCAGGATATTCGCCGTCTGTCCGATGACGAGATCCCCGTGCTTGAGAAACGGCGGCGCGAATTGAGGATGAGCGACGTTCGCTTCCTTGAGATACGGCACCATCGCCTCCGGGCCCAAGCCGGGTCCGCTTTCGCGGGCAATATCGACGTAATCGGCCTGCGCTTCCTCTAACGCGAGCCGCACGAACTCGCCACGCCCCTGATTGGTGTTTCCGTAGTACAGCTCGTAGCGCACGGCCATTCCTCCTTTTCTGCCGCCTTTAACTCCACACCTGGACTGAGATACGATCCTCAGTATAAGCATTCCACTTGCGGGGAGCCGTGCGATGAATATCTTCAAAGCGGCGGCGGTGAGAAGCATCGACGAGGCGGCACGGGCCATCCCCGTGATCGACTTCCGGCCAGCCTTCCGGGGTGCGGCTGGCGGACTCGAAACGGTCGCGGCCGCGGTCCGGGATGCCTGCGAGCGCGTTGGCTTCTTCTATATGGCCGGTCACGGCGTCGCACAGGAGGTTATCGACGCCGCGTTCGAAGCCTCGCGCGAGTTCCACGCGATGCCGCTCGAAGAGAAAACACGGCTGAAACTCAACGAGAACAACATCGGCTACCTGCCGGTGAACCAGAGCTTGCAGCGCGCTTCCACGGTTCACAAGAACACGCGCCCCAACTATAACGAGAGCTTCTTCATCA
>DASRIK010000723.1:0-4274 GCA_035650035.1 Burkholderiales bacterium
ATCGTGGTGTTCGTCGATCGCGTGACTGCCGCCGTTACCGACCCGCGTCCGTGGAATTTCCTCATGCTGATCGGCTTTGCCATAGTCGTCGTGGCCGCCGCGATATTCGTGCATCGACGGCTCGTCCGGGCAGATCGGCCCGCCGCTGCAACGGAAACCTGACATGGCACGCGACGGCATCCGTGTCGCCTCGTACAACACGCACGGCGGAATCGGGCGGGACGGTCATTTCGTGCCGAAGCGCATCGCCGACGTGCTGAAAGAGCTCGACGCCGATGTGATTGCGCTGCAGGAAGTCGAGAATCGCGCGACGGGGTTCGACATGCTCGCGTATCTCAAAGGAGAGACCGGGTTCGAGGCGATCGCCGGACCGACATTGCTCCGCCGTGGCGCGGACTATGGGAACGGGCTCCTCACCCGCTTCAAAACGCTGTCCGTCCAGCGCATCAACCTGTGCGTCGAGCGCTGCGAGCCGCGCGGAGCGATCGATGTCGAGCTCGATTGCAGCGGCACGCCGATGCGCGTGCTCGCGACGCACCTCGGATTGCGGCCGGCCGAACGCCGCGAGCAGATCCAGCGTTTACTGCGCGTGCTCGAAGGCGATCGCCCGCTCCCGACAGTCCTCATGGGCGATATCAACGAGTGGTTTCTCTGGGGGCGGCCGCTGCGCTGGCTGCACAAGCATTTCGAGGAGACGCGGGCGCTCGCGACGTTTCCGTCGAGATACCCCGTGTTCGCGCTCGACCGGCTGTGGGTAAAGCCGCGAACGCTCCTGCGCGACATGCAGGTGCATGCGACGCCGCTCGCGCGTGTCGCGTCGGATCATCTGCCGCTCACGGCCGAGCTTTCGCTGACATGCGGCGGGTCAGAACCCGTACTCCGTGACGAGATCTCTGCCGACGAAAGTCGCTCGACGGCAAATAGCGCATGAGCGGCGTGCAGGCAAAAAAAGGTGGTATAGTGCCGCCCGCGCGCGGTCGCCGGTCCTCGGAGCGGTTCTGGGTTTGCGATCGACCCTCGTCACCCATCAGAGAAGGATCCCTCCATGAGAAGCTACAGGCGGCTGCTCGGGCAGCTTTTTTTCGTTCTGGTTGCTGTCGCGTTCGCGTCGACTGAGTCGGCTGCAAGATCCTCCGCTCCATTCCTGGCGGTTATTGCGATAACCGAACAGGCTGGCCCGGATCCGACCGGCCCATGTCCGACGGGCTTCGCCGGTCTCATTTCGGGGACGGGTGACGCGTCACACATGGGGAAAGTGACGCTCACGTCGTTCGATTGCATCGAGATCGTGGGTCCGGGCGTCTTTCTCTTCTCGTCGAATCGCGTCGTCCTGACGGCTGCGAATGGCGACCAGGTCTTCGGCGAGTACAGCGGCGCAGTCGACGCACAGAACGGCGTTGGTGTCGTTTCCGGGCAGTTCAAGATCACTAGCGGAACGGGCCGGTTCCTGAACGCAACAGGCGGCGGCATACTGCAGGGTCTGGAGGAGATCGACTTCGCAAAGGGCACAGGTCGCGGTCAGATCCGGCTGAGCGGCACGATTTCGTACTAAGCTCGCGTATCCGGGCGCTGTCGAAGGTTGCCCGGGATGAGCTGACCGGCGCGAGGGTCGCTGGTTAACGCTCAGACGGGCGATGCCCGTCTCGCGACCGTTTCGGAACGATCAGACCGATTCGATCACGTTCGCGATGTTGTCGACGGACACGGGTACTTCCGCGTACAGAATGTCCGGCGAGGCGCCATACTTCTCCGTCACCATCGCTTTCCATTCGCGCGTGTAACACGCTTCTGCGGCGGCTTTGGATTCCCAAAGATAGATACCACCAGCGCGGTCACCGGCCTCAGTGATGTAGTAATGCTTTCGCACGAGACCGGCTTTACCCAGGTACTTGGGCGCTGTCGATCTGAAGACGCTCGCTGCGTCCGCCACCGTCCAGCGCTCAGGCAGTTTGAATGTCACGATCGCTACGATCATTTTCAGTCCTCATTGTGGAAAATCACGGCAGCACGTAGGCCCGACGACATCACTCCGCCTTCGCGCCCGAAGCTTTCACGACTTTGCCCCACTTCGCGGTTTCGCTTTTGATGAACGCGCCGAACTGCTCGGGCGTCGAAGTAGTCGGCTCGAAATCGCCGCCCAGCATGCGCTCGCGGTGCGTCGGATTCGCGACGACGGCTGCGATCTCCTTGTTCAGGCGCTGTACGACTTCACGCGGAGTGCGCGCGGGCGCGACGACGCCATACCAGACGCTGGCTTCATACCCCGGCAACGCGGATTCCGCGACGGTGGGCACTGCCGGCAGCTTGCCGATGCGTTTCGCGCTCGTGACGCCCAGCGCTTTGACCTTGCCTGCCTTGACGACCGGCACCGAGCCGGGCGTCGAAGCGAAGCTCATCTGAATCTGCCCCGCGATGACGTCGGTCGTTGCCGGCGCCGCGCCTTTGTACGGGATGTGCACGATATTCACCCCCGCCATCATCTTGAAAAGCTCCGTCGAAAGATGCGAAGCACTGCCCGGAACCGAGCCGTAGTTGAGCTGGCCGGGCTTCGCCTTCGCGAGCGCGATGAGCTCTTTCATGTTTTGCGCTGCCACCGAGGGATGCACGATCACGACGAACGGCGCTGAAGCAGCCAGAATGATCGGCGCGAAATCCCTGATCGGATCGAACGGAAGCCTGGGGTACAGCGTCGAGTTGATGGAGAGCGGGCCCGATGTGCCCATGAATAACGTATAACCGTCGGCAGGTGACTTGGCCGCGATATCGGCACCGATGTTTCCGCCGGCACCGGGACGATTGTCGACGATCACCTGCTGGCCGAGCGCGTCCGAAAGCGGTACCGCGATAATGCGCGCGAGCAGGTCTGTCGGCCCGCCTGCGGTGAGCGGCACGATCAGCCGGATGGGCTTCGTCGGGTATGCGCCTGCCCTGTCTGCCTGGGCGGGCGACGCACTGATCGGAAAAATAGTGAGAACCGTCAGCATACACAACCGACCGATCGGGTCTTTCAGCATCTGCCTCTCCTTACTGTTTTGTTATCGTGCGCCTGTCCCGGACTGGATCCGGGATCGCCCTGCCTGCCGTGTTGCCGGCTCGCAATGGCCTCGTGGTCACGCCATTTCAAAAACGACGATTTCGTGGTCGAGAAGCCGGGGCACCGTGACGTGCGCGATGGCGCCTCGCGTCTGGACCGGAATCGGCTCCCCGGAAGTCGCGAGCCGCGCTTCGCGCACACGCTCTCCGGGACCGAGGGCGAGCCGCACGGCTATATCGGACACCGGCACGATATTGCGGCCGATGTGTCGCCAGCCTGTGTTCACCGGCTTGCCGATGGGAAAATTCACCAGGTGCACGAGCTTGCGGTCTGGCTGCGTCATCAGGGTCGCTTCGACGAAATCCGGCGCGTCCACTTCGATGCGAGCCGGTTCGTTCAACGTCCAGCGCACCGCGTTTGCGAGCACACGGCCGAGATCGGGAAATCCGTAGCGATAAAAAAGCGCTTCGGATTGATTGCACAAATAGACGACGCGCCCTTGACCATATTCGCCGCGCACCGCTACCGGGATATCCGTCGTTTCCCGGATCGCACTGTATTCGGGAATGCTGATGGTCGCGCCGGAGTGCGCAATCACCGGAGGTATCAGTGTGAGCGGCACCGTTCGGCCCGTCTCGGCAATCACTTCGATGAGCGCACCTTCGTTCGGAATGAGGTCGGTGTCGCCTATGTCCGCGAGCAGCGGGTCGGCATGATTTTCGATTTTCGCGTACGACGACCTGAGGCCTTCGCGACGCCCTTTGGCACGCGCACCCAGCAACGCCGCAAACGCCGGGCTTGCACGCTCATCTCCGTTGCATGTGTAAAAGCCCGCTTCGAAGCTCGCGACGACGCCGCCGCCGGCGTTCGCGAATGCCGCCAGTGCCTCCACCGTATCGTCGGAAACGCAGGCAAGATTGGACAGCACCACCACGCGGTAACGACCCAGTCGCTCCGGTGCAATGGTCTTGTCCGAGATCACGTCGAACGGGATATGCGCTTCGAGCAACGCGCAATACCAGCCGCGGATGAAATCGAGGTAGCGCGCGTGCGCCTTGTCACCGCCGTAATTGTCCTGCGTGTGCCGCGAGTACACGAGGGCGACGCGTGCACCCGAGACGGCGCCGTCGAAGTAATGCTCCCATCGCGCGAGCCGCTTCATGACGTCGCGCATCGGCTCGAGCCCGCGGCGGTCGAAAAGGTCGGAATAGCCGCCGTTGACGTGCAGCCACGTATTGAC
>DASRIK010000724.1:0-8440 GCA_035650035.1 Burkholderiales bacterium
TCAAAACCGTCTATAGCGGCGGTTTCGTGACCGGCGGCTCCACATGCATCAGCGAGCCGATGCTCACGATGAGCGAGCAGATTCGCATCGCAGCGGACATGGCGAACGCCGTGTCGATACCCGTCGTCATGGATGCGGGCGCCGGATGGGGCGAGCCGCTCCACACCATGCGAACGGTTCGCGAATGCATCCGTGCCGGGATCGCGGGGATCCATATCGAAGACCAGCTCTTCCCCAAACGCGCTCATTACCACACGTACGTCACGCACAACATTCCGCTCGACGAATACCGTGACAAGCTGCGGCTCGCGTGCGAGCAGCGCGACAAGACCGACAAGGATTTCGTCATCATCGCCCGCTCCGACGCCGCGCGCATTCAGGGCTTCAAGGAAGCGATCAAGCGAGTGAACGTCGCCGCAGATCAGGGCGCCGACATGGGACTCATTTTTCCCACCACTCACGCCGAAGCAGTCCGCACGCCGAAGGCCGCGAAAGTGCCGATGATCTACGTGCAAAGCCGCGGCAATCGCGACAAGCGCCCGCTTTACAGCTACTCGCAGCTGAAAGACATGGGGTACGCCGGCTGCATCGACGCGATATTTGCCGTCGGCATCCAGTTCCGCTTCATGAGGAAAGCGCTGCAGGAGTTGAAGCGCACGGGCGATTACACCGGTATGACCGAAGACGAATGGGTGACTGCGCGCAAGCAGGTCGAAGACATCATCGGGCTCGAGGATTACTACAAAATCGAGCAGGCGACCGTCGAGAAAATCTACGGAAAGAGCAAAGCAAAGCGTTAAGCGACGCGATCACCTCTTGAGCCGTATGGCGTTGCCGTAGCAGAAGTAGCCCGCCGGATTGAACAGTGCATCCGTCTGATCGAAACACGTCAGGTTGACCACACCGTCTGCGCCGGCGCGCGCCGCTTCGTTCACCACCGCCTGCGTCGCTGACGCAACATCGGCGTGTCCGCGTATGCGAAACGCCGATCGCCAGTCGTCGATGCCCACGCGTTTCACCACCACGTAGCGATCGAACCCGACTTGCGTGGCGTCGTAAATGGGCATCGTAGTCTGATCCGCGCCCGCGGCGGGGCCGCCGAGCGCAGCCACCGCGGCGCCGATGAGTACACACCGATTCATTGTCTTCACATCTACCATCCTGCTTCGCGCTCCGGCGTCGCTCCGATCCTGTGTATGCTCAGATCGGAGCCGCTGAATTCCTCTTCCGCGTCGAGCCGTATTCCAACGAACGCTTTGAGCCCGCCGTAAACGATCGCACCGCCTACCAAAGCGACAACTATGCCGAGGGCGGTGCCGAGAACCTGCGAAAGGAGGCTCACGCCCCCGAGCCCACCCAATGCCTTGGTGCCGAAGATACCGCACGCAATGCCGCCCCACGCGCCGCACAGGCCGTGAAGCGGCCAGACGCCGAGCACGTCGTCGATCTTCAGCCTGTTCTGCGTGAGCGTGAACATGAAAACGAACAATGCACCGGCGACAGTGCCCGTGACGAGCGCACCGACGGGATGCATCACGTCGGACCCGGCGCAGACCGCAACGAGCCCGGCGAGCGGACCGTTATGCGTAAACCCCGGGTCATTGCGGCCGACCGCCAGTCCCGCGAGCGTGCCGCCTGCCATCGCCATGAGCGAGTTCACCGCAACGAGACCCGAGATCTTGTCGATGGTCTGCGCCGACATCACGTTGAATCCGAACCAGCCGACGCTCAGCACCCATGCGCCCAGAGCGAGAAAGGGAATGCTCGAAGGGGGATGCGCAGTGACTCCGCCTTCTTGCGGATAGCGTCCGCTCCGTGCCCCGAGAAGGACGACTGCGGCAAGCGCGATCCAGCCGCCGACGGCGTGCACGACGACCGAGCCGGCGAAGTCGTGAAACTTCGCGCCTCCGACCGCCTCGAACCACGCCTGGACGCCGTAGTTGTCGTTCCAGGTGATGCCTTCGAAGAACGGATAAACGAAACCGACGACGAGCGCGGTGGCCATGAGTTGCGGCAGGAAGCGGGCGCGCTCGGCAATGCCGCCGGAGACGATCGCCGGGACCGCCGCGGCAAAGGTGAGCAGGAAGAAGAACTTCACGAGGTCGTAGCCGTTCTTTTCCGCCAGCTTTTCCGCGCCGGCGAGAAAGCCGACGCCGTACGCCACCGCGTAGCCGATGAAGAAATATGCGATCGTCGACATTGCGAAGTCGCACAGGATTTTCATCAGTGCGTTGACCTGGTTCTTCTTACGGACCGTGCCGAGCTCGAGAAACGCGAAGCCTGCGTGCATCGCAAGCACCATGACCGCTCCGAGCATTACGAATAAGGTGTCGCTGCTGGTTTTGAGCGCTTCCATCTCCCCTCCCATCCCTTCTGGTCGTTGGTGGGGGCCGTGTTTGGCACGTCTTGTGGACCCCGTTGAAACACAAGGCTTTTACAATAAATTCTGAAAAAAGTGCATCGATCGCCCGATGCCGGCGGCGTGCCACCCCGCTTCGCGCACCGATGGCCACTCGCGGCAGGGTTCACACCGGGCCTCAGGTAGTGCCCGTAAACCATTGATGGAACAGCGGCTTGCGGCTATAGTCGGGCGCCATGTCCAACGCCGCCGCCAGCACCGCAACCCACGAAAACGACCGCCCCGTATCACTGCCGGAAGTGCTGGGCGGGCTCGTCGAGGACGGCCTCGTATCGAAAGAAGCGGCCGAGCGCCTCACTGCTGACAGGCGTGCCGGACGCGCCGACGTCCATCCGCTCGTCACGATCGCCGATCAGAAATGGAAGGATCCGCGCAGTCCGCGCAAGGCGCTGCATCTCGAAGCGCTCACGCAGTGGTTCGCGGAGAAAGTGGGTCTTCCTTACCTCCACGTCGATCCGTTCAAGATTGACTTCGCGGCCGTCACGAAAGTGATGTCGAACGCGTACGCGCAGCGCTACAAGATCCTGCCCGTCGGCATCAACTCGAAAGAAGTCACGATTGCCACGGCCGAGCCGTACATCCGCGAGTGGGAAGGGGAGCTGAAGCGTGCGCTGCGGCTCGAGATCCGTCGCGTAGTCGCGAACCCGCTCGATATCCAGAGCTATCTCGTCGAGTTCTACAATCTCGCGAGATCGATCAAAGCCGCCACCGAGCAGGACAAAGGTGCCTACAGTGAGATAGCGAATTTCGAGCAGCTCGTCCAGCTCGGGCGCAGCGGCCGGCTCGATGCGAACGACCAGCACATCGTTCACATCTGCGACTGGCTCTTCAATTTCGCGTTCGAGCAGCGCGCGAGCGACATCCACCTCGAGCCGCGGCGCGAAATCGGCAACGTGCGCTTCCGCATAGACGGCGTGCTGCACCAGGTCTATCAGATTCCCACACCGGTCATGGCGGCGATGACGAGCCGCATCAAGGTGCTCTCGCGCATGGACGTCGTCGAACGCAGGCGTCCCCAGGACGGCCGCATGAAGACGGTGACGCCGGACGGCGAAGAAGTCGAGCTGCGGCTCTCCACGATGCCCACCGCTTTCGGCGAGAAGCTCGTGCTGAGGATCTTCAATCCGGAAAACCTCGTGAAGGACTATGGCGAGCTCGGTTTCTCGGACGACGACCAGCAGAAGTGGGACGCCATGGTCAGCCACCCGCACGGCATCATTCTCGTGACGGGCCCCACCGGATCGGGCAAGACGACGACACTCTATTCGACGCTCAAGCAGCTCGCCGCTCCCGAAGTGAACGTCTGCACGGTCGAAGACCCTATCGAGATGGTGGAGCCTGCGTTCAACCAGATGCAGGTGCAGCACGGCATCGGTGTCGATTTCGCGAGCGGCATTCGCACGCTCATGCGCCAGGATCCCGACATCATCATGGTCGGTGAAATCCGCGACCTCGAGACCGCCGAAATGGCCATACAGGCAGCGCTGACGGGGCATCTGGTCCTTTCCACGCTGCACACGAACGACGCGCCCTCGGCGATCACGCGCATGCTCGATCTGGGCGTGCCGGCTTATCTGCTGCAGTCGACGATGCTGGGCGTGCTCGCGCAGCGTCTCGTCAGAACGCTGTGCCTGCATTGCAAGGAAAAGCACGACGTCGACGATTCGGCGTGGCAGACCCTCGTCGCGCCCTGGAAAGCGGCTGCACCCAGAGATACGACGTACGCGAACAAAGGCTGTCTCGAATGCCGGATGACCGGCTATATGGGCCGTATCGGCATTTACGAGACGATGGTGATGACGCCGGACCTGCGCAAAGCGGTCGGCGCTGCCGCGGACCTCGATGCACTGCGCGAGCGGGCCTATCGGGAAGGCATGAAGCCGCTGCGGCTGAGCGGCGCGCTCAAAGTCGCGGCGGGTGTCACCACGCTCGACGAAGTGATGACGGTCGCGGCTCCGGCGGTGGATCGACGCCAGCACCACTGATGAAAGACTCGCTACAGCCCGGCCTTACATTCGAGTTCAGGTTCACCGTTCCCGAGTCGAAGACCGTTCCGCACCTGTATTCCGAGTCGGCTCTGTTCCAGGACATGCCTCACGTGCTTGCGACGGGCTATCTCGTAGGCCTCATGGAATGGGCATGCATCGAAGCAATACGCCCCCACCTCGACTGGCCGCGGGAGCAGAGCCTCGGGACAGCCGTCAATTTCACGCATATCGCGGCCACGCCCCCGGGCCTCACGGTCACGGTCAAGGGTCGTCTCGATAAAATCGAAGGGCGCAAGCTCAGTTTCACGCTGTCGGCTCACGACGGAATCGACACGATCTCGAAAGGCACGCACGAACGTCACGTGATCGATGCCGAGCGGTTCAACGCAAAGGTAAGAGCGAAGCGGACCGGTTGAGCTGTCATCCTGGCGAAAGCCAGGATGCAACGCGCTGCTAGTGTGCTTTGCTGAGCAGGCGCATCCCGCGATCGAGACCTTCGAGCGTGAGCGGAAACATGCGCTCGCCCATGAGATCGCGCGTGATGCGGATGGAGTCATGGTAATCCCACAGGGACTCAGGCTGTGGATTGAGCCAGATCGCGTTGTGATAGATATTCAGAACGCGCTGCAGCCAGATCGCGCCGGGTTCCTCGTTGGTGTGCTCGACGCTTCCGCCGGGATAGGTGATCTCGTACGGGCTCATCGTCGCGTCGCCCACGAAGATCACCTTGTAGTCGTGCGGATAGGTGTGCAGAACGTCCCACGTCGGAATACGTTCTGCGGACCGGCGGCGGTTGTCTTTCCAGACCCGCTCGTAAAGAAAATTATGGAAGTAGAAATACTCGAGGTGCTTGAACTCGAGGCGCGCAGCCGAGAAAAGCTGCTCGCACACGCGTATGTGGTCGTCCATGGAGCCGCCTACATCGAGGAACAGCAGCACCTTCACCGCGTTGTGGCGCTCGGGGATCATTTTCAGGTCGAGCCAGCCGGCGTTCCTGGCCGTCGATCGGATCGTGTCGTCGAGGTCGAGCTCTTCGGGCGCACCCACGCGAGCGAACTTCCGCAGCCGCCGCAACGCCACTTTGATGTTGCGGGTGCCGATTTCCACGCTGTCGTCGAGATTCCTGAATTCGCGCTTGTCCCAGACCTTCACGGCGCGCCGGTTGCGTGACTCCTCCTGGCCGATGCGTATGCCTTCGGGGTTGTAGCCGTACGCGCCGTACGGGCTCGTGCCGCCCGTGCCGATCCATTTGCTGCCGCCGTGGTGGCGTCCCTTCTGCTCCTCGAGCCGCTTCTTGAGCGTCTCCATGAGCTTTTCCCAGCCGCCCAGCGACTCGATCAGCTTCTTTTCCTCGTCGGTCAGGTTTTTCTCGACGAGCTTCTTCAGCCATTCTTCCGGGATCAGTACCGCGAGCGCATCGACTTCGACGATGCCTTTGAAGTAAGCGGCGAACACGCGGTCGAAGCGATCGAAGAACTTCTCGTCCTTCACGAGGCACGTGCGGGCGAGGTAGTAGAAGTCGTCGACGCTGCCGAATACGACGTCCTTCTGAAGCGCTTCGAGCAGCGTCAAAAATTCCCGGATGGAAACCGGGACGCCGCCTTGTTTGAGCTTCAGAAAGAATTCGATCAGCACGGCCTACGTTTTCCGGCGGGACATGAAAACCAGCCGCTCGAAGAGATGCACGTCCTGCTCGTTCTTGATGAGCGCGCCGTGCAGCGGCGGCACGATCTTGTGCGCATCCTGGCTGTGCAGTGCTTCGGGCGGGATGTCCTCGGCGACGAGCAGCTTCAGCCAGTCGAGCAGCTCCGAGGTCGACGGCTTTTTCTTGAGCCCCGGCACCTCGCGCAGCTCGAAAAAGCGTTCGAGCGCGCTTTTCAGCAGCTGCTTCTTGAGCCCCGGGAAGTGCACGTGGACGATTTTCTCCATCGTCTCGTGATCCGGGAAGCGGATGTAATGGAAAAAGCAGCGCCGCAGAAACGCGTCGGGCAGCTCTTTTTCGTTGTTGCTCGTGATCACGACGAGCGGCCGATGTTTCGCCTTCACGAGCTCCTGCGTCTCGTAGACGTAGAACTCCATGCGGTCGAGCTCGCGCAGAAGATCGTTCGGAAACTCGATATCGGCCTTGTCGATCTCGTCGATCAGGAGCACGGCCGGCGTATCGGAAGTGAACGCCTGCCACAGCATGCCTTTCACGATGTAGTTGCGGATGTCGTGAACCTTGGAGTCGCCGAGCTGTGAATCGCGCAGGCGCGAGACCGCGTCGTACTCGTAAAGTCCATGCTGCGCTTTCGTCGTCGATTTGATGTGCCACTCGAACAGTGGACGTCCGAGTGCGCGCGCCACCTCGATCGCAAGCAGCGTCTTGCCGGTGCCGGGCTCGCCTTTGATGAGGAGCGGCCGCTCGAGCGTGATGGCTGCGTTCACGGCCATCATCAGGTCTTCGGTCGCGACGTACGTATCTGTGCCTTCGAACCGCATGGAGAGTTTTCCGGGAAGCGTTGAGGAGCACGATTATAGCGACATTGCCCCTCGCCCTGCCCCCCGCAGCCGGGGACAGGAGCACTACCGCTGCGCCGATCGCGCCGCCAGCCGCCGCTCGATTTCCGCGAGCTTCTTGCGTATTTCCGGGCCGACGTAGAGCTGAGGCTCCGAAGGCTTGTGGTTCTGCTCGCGCTCCCACTGCTCGATCAACGCACGTGCCCGCTCGAAACCGGCCTCGAACGAAAAGGTGCTCTTCAGCGCTTCCCCGAACAGCGCTTGTGCGAGATACGTGGCCTCGGACGCGGCGCCGCATCCGAACGACTGGCGGTCCGCGCTCGCTGCAGTGATGATCAGCGTACGTGCATCCTTCAGCGCATCGATGAACCCGCCCGAATAGCACGCTGAGACGATGATCACTTTCCAGCGTATCCTCGACTCGTCGAGGGCTGACTTGAGCGCTTCCGGCGTGATCGGTGAAAACCGCATGGGCCGGAAATCCACCACGAGCTCGTGCTTCTCGGAGCCGTGCGATGACAGATAGAGCACCAGCAGGTCTTCTTCGGTGTTCATCGTGCTGCCCACGTGTGCCAGCGCTTCGCGGAGGCTCGTGAGGCTCGCAATCGGATGCTCCTGCACAGTCTTGGGATTGTTGACGAGCATGACGGTGCGGCCCTCGGCGTCGAACCGCTCGCGCAGTACCTTCGCAATCGTGCGCAACTCTTTCATGAAAACGTCTTCGCCGGCGTAAAGCCCGGCGCCGACGAAATAGATATCGGCGACACCCGCCCGCTCGGGCCGCAGAGCCGCGAGCTCGCGATCGAGCGCTCCCTGCTGCGCGTAGAACGAGCTCTCCGCGGCGAGCGTGTGAAAGCTGTTCGACGCGTAGCTGCGATCGTCGGGCCGCGGCATCCAGATGAGCCCGACGGGCATCCAGACCGATGGAGAGATAAGCAGGACGACGGCGGCTGCCGCGAGTACGGTCCGCTTCCAGAATGCGCCCGAGGTCAGGCTGAGCGCTGTGATCACCACCACGACGCCAGACCAGCCGAGCGCGAAGTAGTCGAAGTACTCCCAGTAGGTCTCGGCGAACGGCAGCCACTGCCGTTGGGCCAGGAAGTACATGCCGGAGGTCACGACGGTGAAAAGGAGACCCACCGCCGCAAGCGCGACCGGGAGACGCAGCAACGGGCTTTGCGGATCCACGCGCGTCGTCACCATGCCGAGCGCGAGGACGAGCGGCACGAACATGAGCGTGCGCGGCAGCTCGTAATGGTTGAGCTCACCCTCGAGACCTACGACCGCGACCGCAAACGCGAACAGGAGCGCGAGGTCGAGAATTACGAGCAACGCGAAAAGCTCCGGCACGGGAGCGAAGTCAGCCGGCGCAGCGCGGCGCAAAGTGAACAGTCGCCAGGCGCCGCGTAACGAATCCGGAAGCGAGCGCCGCAGCGGCGAGTGAATAGGCATTCAGGTAAACCGCGTGAGATCGGCGCGAGCGTCCACGTCGAGCACTACACCGGGATCGTCACAGTCGATGAGCTGGATCTCG
>DASRIK010000725.1:0-6425 GCA_035650035.1 Burkholderiales bacterium
ACTCGGTGAGATCGCCTGCCACGAGGCGCACAGTTAGCGCTGGATACTGCTTCGACATCTGCTGCCGCAGCGCATCGAGCCGGCCCTGGTCGCGTCCAACGAGCACCATTGCGCTCGAGTGCTCCGCCAGCGCGGTCGCGAAAGCCTGACCCAGACCGCCGCTCGCGCCCGTCAGCACCAGCCGGTGAGCGACGCCTTTCATGCCGCTCTCCGGCTTCCACGCGGCAGCGCGCGGAAAATATCGCCGTACAGACGGTATACCGCCCGCGCACAGTGGATGACCGCCTGCTGGTCGGCACCGTCCTCGACCTGGTTCATCAGTCGCGCGAAGAATTTCACATGCTCGACATCGAGATTGCCGTGCGAGGTGAGATACGTGAATGCGGTTTCGGGGAGACCGAGGTTCGTTCCTATCGCGTCTGCCGCGGTGGTGGCAATGGCGGTGCTGGTGCCTTCGAGCACGTGCACCATCCCGAAGAAGCCGACGGCGTTGCCCCTATCGATCTGGTGATACGCGTAAGCGACCATGAGCTCGGTTTCGAGCGCCGGCCTGCTCTGACGGACTTTCTCCGGATCGCCCCCGCAGGCCGCGATGTCGCACAGGATCCATTCCTCGTGGCCGATCTCTTCCTCGATGTATTCCGAAATCGCGGTGCGCAGCCAACCGAGCCTGTCCGGGAGACGGCTCCCGCACGCCATCAGCAGCGGCACCGTATGGCGAACGTGGTGGTAGGCCTGCGAAAGAAAGGCGAGGTACTGTGCGACATCGATGCGTCCCGCGAGCGCGTCCTGGATGATCTGCACGCGCAGGAGCTCCTGCCGTGCGGCCGCGGTTTCTTCCTGCAGCTTGTCGAAAAAATTCATGAGCAATGTTTCACCAAAGGCGCAGTGCCCGCGTGATCGTGAATCTCCAGAGGCTGGCGCGCATATTCGTAGAGTGCATTGAGTGGAGCGGCGTAGCGTTCGGCGACCGCGGCCCTCCGGATGCGGCCGTTCGCGGTCGCGAGGCCGTTCAGCGCAGTGAAGGGTTGGCACGCCCGGACCCAGCAACGGATGCGTGCGTACTCCGGCAGCTTTGAATTCGCGTGTTGCACCGCGCGTTCGAGAGCGGTGTCCTCCGTCTCGGGCGAAGCAGGCACGAGAAGGGCGACGAGAAACGGATGCGCATCACCGAAGACCGCCGCCTGGACGATGAGCGGATCTTCGAGCAACAGGCTCTCGGGCCATTCCGGCGAAATGTTGCGCGCGAAGCTCGTCACGAGAACGTTCTTCTTACGACCGGTGATCGATACATATCCGTCGGAATCGATCGTGCCCAGATCGCCCGTTGCAAACCAAGCCTGTGACTCGTCGCCGGGTAGGGCGAGATAACCGGCACACGGTCGGCCCGCAACCTCCAGCTCGCCGTGGCGCGTGGTTCGCACGGCGACGCCGGGCAAGGGTCTGCCGACGGTGCCTATGCGATCGGCGCCGGGAAGATTCACGCTCACGACCGATGCACATTCCGTGAGGCCGTAGCCTTCGTATACGGGCATACCCAGCTGCCGTGCTGCCGCGATGAGCGCCGGGGGTGTCTTTGCGCCGCCGACCGATACGAACTTGAGCGAGCGGAGGCGAGCGTCCATGTTCGTCCCTCGCGCCAGGCGCGGGAGGAGCGACTGCAGCATTTGCGGCAGAAGAATCAGACTGTCCGGTTCGTCATATGCGATGGCCTCGAGAAAGCGCTCCGCGTCGAAACCGCTTGCACCGCTGATACCGAGGTCTTCAAGGCTCGGGCACAGGCACGTTGCGCCCAGCATGAGTGAGGTGTAGACGCCCGCTACGTTCTCGAGGAGCACGGAAAGCGGCAAAGCACAAAGATGGCGCCGGATGCCGAGTGTTGCGGCGACGGATGCAAGCGACTGCGCAGTGCACAGTTGTTGCGCGGTCGTGAGGATCACGCCTCTCGGCGCCTGCGTCGTGCCAGACGTGAACGTGATCTTGTGGCTTTCGGATGACGGTGAACGTTGCGGGTGTTTACGTGCCGCCGAGCGAAACAGGGACAATCCGGGGCGCGCGAAAACCTCGTCCGTGAAGCCGAGCGAGGCCGCGTACATCGCGTCCGCACTGAATACCGCTTCCATCGCGGAGGCGCGAACCGCGTGCGCGACTTGTTCGTTGCTGAAGAAGCCGGGCAGCGGAACGAGGTCCGCGCCTGCCGCTTGTGCGGCGAGATCCGCCGCAATCCATTCGGGAGAATTGTCCGCCGCAAGGCCCACAACTGCGCCTTGACCGCAGGCCTCCGAAATCATGGCCGCGTACTCATCCACTCGACCGGCGAGCTCGCTCGCGGACCACGATGCGGCGTGCGATCCGTTCGCTTCGACCCGGGCATCGCTGGCGATCCAGCTCGGAAGAGGCATCGTGCGGCCTTTCTGTTTATGACGAGTTCTTCAGGCCGACCGCCTCAGGCGCTTTGCATCGCAGCGTGTCTGCAATCCAGATGAATGAAACCGAGCGGAATGTTCGCAGTCATCACCTGCGGCCCGGTTGCGTAGTAGCTTCCCCAGCTTGCGCCGCCGTCCGGCAGGCGGGAAGGATCCGCGGTCCCAAGGGGGATCGTGGCGATTTCCAGTCGCGCGAACGAATTCAGCAGAGCGCGTGTCGACGTGAAGACGACCCAGGTGCGGTGGAGCTCGTGCAGGAGGCGCGTCATGTAGACGATCAGACGCCGCGCCGCTCCGGACGCCGATGCGGCGAGATTGCCGACTTCCACGATCTGCTCGCGCTCGACCCGAACGCTCAGCATGGAGCCGATCGCCTCCTCGACCGGCTCATCGAGATATTGCTCGATGAACAGGCGCTCGCTGCCGGCGAATGTGTAGCCCAGGCCCGCCAACCATGTTCCGTCAGTACCGCGCAGCCCGACGAGCTGGTCCGCGTAGTGCGTGATGCGCGCGCCGTACGCACGTACATAGCTATGCGCGATGAACGATTCGAGGCTTGCCCGGTCCGCGTCGCCGCGCCACAGGATATCCATCCCTTGATTCCTCTTGGGGAACAGGAGGACGGAGACTAGCCGACCAAAATTAAGTGCGAATTAACGCGTATAGCGGGTGAGCGCCGGTAGGGCTTTGTCACGGCCGGGCGCTCACTTGCGGCGGCTTGCCGCAGCCGGCTGATGGACCGGACCTGCTAGAATCCCGTGCATTCGAAACGGCCTGCAGCGAAGCAGGCCTTTTTTTCGCGCCAGGCCGACATGAACATCGTGAGTCCGTGGTATCAGCTGGGCTACATCATTCCTCACCTCTATACCGATATGGACGCGTATCAGTTCTACCGCGTCGCGCCGGAAGGAATGATGCTTATCACGACGGGACTCGACCTGCGGGAATACAGCCTTGCAGCCGTGGAAGAGCAGCTGCCGGCGCTCTGGAAAGCTTTCGATCTGCTCGCGTCCAAGAAGTGCGACCGCATCGCGCTTTCCGGCGTGCCGGTCGCGTCAGTGCTGGGGCGCGACAAAATGCGCGAGATCCTTGCCGAAGCCGAAAGCCGCACCGGCGTGGCGTGCGACACGGATCTCGAGGCACACATTGCGACGCTCCAGCACTTCGGTGCAAAGCGCATCGCGCTCGCGACACGCTGGCCTGAATCCGTTGTTTCGGCGCTTACGCGCTATCTCGCGGCCGCGGGGATCGAAGTCATCGCGTCGCGCTCGTTGCCGCGATCGCTACAGGCGAACAAGTACTCGAGCGCAGCAAGCGACCACGAGCTCGCGCTGGACCTCGGCCGGCAGGTCTTGCGCGAAGCTCCAGAGGCACAGGCTTTGTTGCTGCCGGGCGGACTGTGGTTCGCTATCCACGCCGTGCCGATGCTCGAAAGCGAGTTCGGCAAGCCGGTGCTGCTCAATATACTTTCGACGACATGGGCGGCGCTCCATGACGCAGGCAGCCGCATGCAGCGCCGGCCGGACGCGCGCCGGGGCAAAGTGCTCGCGAGCCTCTGAGGACTGGTTCGATGACGCCGAGTGAGCTTCAGAAAATGTTGCGACCGAGCTCAGCCGACTGAGCCACGCGCGCGCGGCAGCGCACCCGTATCGTTGACGAGCTTCACCTGCGCCCACTGGGCGCCGACCCGAATCGCGCTCACGGAAGCAGGTGCAATGTCGAAGCTTTCCAGCGCATCGAGCGACATCCGCAGGAAATGAGCAAGCGCTGCCTTGATCACGTCACCATGGCTCACCAGCGCCACGGTTGCTCCATCGTGCTCGCGTCGCAGTCGCATGATGAAATCGACCGCGCGGCGTTGTGCTTCCACGATCGATTCGCCGCGAGGCGGACGCGCTCCAGTCCGGCGGGTGATCCACAGGCGCCACTCGGGGTCTGGGTTGAGCTCCTGGAACGTCTTGCCGGTCCAGCCGCCACAATCGATCTCGTGGAGCTCCTTGGATATCCGCGGCTCCAGTCTGAGGCGTGCAGCAAGCGGGGCCACGGTCTCGAGCGCCCGCTCGAGCGGGCTCACGTAAATCGCGGCGATCGGTGCCGTGCGGAGCCGATCCGCCAGATGCTGTGCCTGTCGCTGCCCCTCGGCGTTCAATCGCACGCCCGGCGCGCGGCCGGCGATGGCCTTGTCGACGAGATCGTTGGTCGCGTGGCGAACCAGCAGAAAGACAGCGGACATCGGGTCAATCAGGCATTCGATTCACGCACGTCGCGTTCCGGCGGCGCTGCGGTTCCGGTGTGCGGTAGCGTCGCACCATTGCCGCGCAGAAATCCGCGAACTCGCCAAGATCGACACGCATGCTCGTGTGGTACGGCTTACAACGGAGATCGCAAAAAAATAGGGGTGGAAGCGTCTACGGATCCGACGCTTCCCGAGCTCACGCGCGATGTCGCGCCCGAGAAAGTTCTCGCGAAACGGAAGAAACAGAGCGCAAGCTGACAGGAGATTCGCGCTCGCGTGGCTGAAAAGCCGGCCGGACGCTGATGCATCCGGCGGCCTGCGATCAGAGTCGCGCGTAGCTGCGGTTGCCCGGGCGCGGCAGCTTGTCCTGCGCTGCCTCGAACACATAGCCTTTGGCCTGAGCGGCCGCGAGACAACGTTCGTACTTCTCGTAGGAGGTGCGCGATTCGGCAACGACTGCCCGGTCCACGGACAATTGCTGCCAGCGCCACCGCATGTCTTCGCCGACGAAAAAGCGCCAGATGACTCTCATCGAAATCCTCCTTGGTGGACGTGTAGAGAGAACTCCGCCGTCAGCTCGGGGCTGAACGCCAGCCACTGCTGCAGAGTCCAAAACCTGGAAAACATGCGGAGCGGATGACATACCGGTCCGTTCGGAACATGGCCGGTAATCGTAATACTATTGCTGCGGACTATATCACATGAGCACGTCCTGGGGCCATCGGGCCGCATAGTGGGTTCCATTATGTGGTCTGAGCACCGGAAGTGACGCTTCTCGCCATGAGCTCGCCTGTGGAACTGCAGCCCGGCCTTACGGGTACCACCGAAATTCTCGTCGGGACGCGCGACACCGCTCCACATATTGGCAGCGGCAAGATCAAAGTGCTGGCAACGCCGGTTATGGTGAGTCTCATGGAAGAAGCGGCGCTGAATGCCGTCGAAGGCTTTCTCCCTGCGGGTCACCAGACGGTGGGTACGCGGCTCGACATCACGCACAGTGCGGCAACGCCGGTGGGCCTACGTGTCACTGCCGGGGCGGAGCTCACGCGCGTGGATGGCCGGCGGCTCACGTTCAGAGTGTGGGCGGACGACGAGCGGGAGCGTATTGGAGAAGGCACGCACGAACGCATCGTCGTCGATGTCGCGCGATTCGATCTGCGAATACAGGATAAAGCTCCGCGGCGCATGTGAGCTGCCATGAATCATCGGCCCCTGTCGCTGTTGATGTTGACGAACTTCGAAGCCGGGTCCACCGGTACGTCACGAATGAGCAGTGAAAATTGATCCGCCTCGCGTCCTTCATTTCCGCGCTTGCACTGAGCACCGTGTGCGCCGCCGCGACGGACGACGCCCATCGCCAGCTGCAGCAGCGCGAGCAGAACCAGGCCGAGCTCCGGCTGAAAATGCAGCAGCAGCGCGATCGTGCGGCTCAACCGGCGCAGACACCTGGCGAGGATCGGCAACGCCGGATGCTGGAGCGCGACCAGCAGCAGCGTCTTCGACAGTTGCACGATCGTCAGGCGCGCGACGCCATCGCGGCGCCCGGGGACACGCAGCGGGAGGGCGAGCGCCACCGGGCGCAACGGATCACCTCGGAGGAATTGAAGCGCTTCGAGCTCGAGCGGCAGGTCGAGACAGAGCGCAGCCGGATCGGTCAGCCCGGCGCCTCGACCGAGTAGCAACGCTACTCGTGCGGCCGGGCTCCGTCGCCCGGTAAACGAACAGAGGGAACCAACAAGGTTCCCTCCGAAACCTCCCTCCTC